>JBGSNW010000052.1:0-6555 GCA_041739435.1 Burkholderiaceae bacterium | reverse complement strand
CGGCGTCGGCATGTTCGGCCAGCGCCGGCAGTGCGGCCAGCGCCTGCGGCGCCCCAAGGACGTCGAGCAGGATGAAACCGTGTTCGGTGGGCTGGGGGCGGTAGGCGTTCATGATGCAGCCGCCGCGCGGGCCGTACCCAGGTAGGTCTCGATCACGCGGGGGTCGTTGGCGAGTTCGCTGGCCGGCCCTTGCGCGCTGACCTCGCCCATCTCCAGCACGTAGCCGTGGTCGGCCACCTGCAGCGCGGCGCGGGCGTTCTGCTCCACCAGCACGATGGTCACACCGGTCTGGCGCAGGCGGTCGATGATGGAAAAAATCTCGCGCACGACCAGTGGCGCCAGCCCCAGGCTCGGCTCGTCGAGCATGAGCAGGTCTGGCCCCGACATGAGCGCGCGGCCCACCGCCAGCATCTGGCGTTCGCCACCCGAAAGCGTGCCGGCGAGTTGCGTGCGTCGCTCCAGCAGGCGGGGGAACAGGCTGTAGACGTCGTCAAGCCGGCTGCGCCATTTCGGATTGCCCAGGCGCAGCTGACGAAAGCCGCCGAGCAACAGGTTGTCTTCCACCGGCATGGTGCCGAAGAGTTCGCGTTTTTCGGGGACGAGTGCCATGCCGTTCATCACACGCTCTTCCAGCGTCAGTGCCGCGATGTCCTGGCCGCGGAACTCGACCGTGCCGGTGCCGGGCAGGATGCCCATGAGGGTGTTGAGCAAGGTGGATTTGCCCGCGCCGTTGGGGCCGATCACGGTGATGACGCTGCCCGGGTTGGCGTGCAGGTCAATGCCGTGCAGCACCTCGGCACGGCCGTAGCCGGCGCGCAGATTGCGGACTTGGAGGAGGGGAGTGCTCATGGGGCGGTCTCAATGTTCGGTGCCAAGGTAGGCCGCGCGCACCTTCGGGTCCTGCTGGACTTGCGACGGCGTTCCCTGGGTGAGCAGGGTGCCGAATTCCATCACCACGAGGTGGTCGCAGATCTGCATCACCAGGTCCATGTCGTGTTCCACCAGCAGGATGCTGATGCCTTCCGATTTGAGCTGGCGCAGCACGTCGGCCAGGGCCAGTTTTTCCTTGTGGCGCAGCCCCGCGGCCGGCTCGTCAAGCAGCAGCAGCGCCGGGTCGGCACACAATGCGCGGGCGATTTCCATGAGGCGCTGCGGCCCCATGGCCAGATTGCCGGCCTGCTCGTGGAGAAATTCGCCCATGCCGATGCGCTCCAGCTGGCGTTGCGCTTCCTTGAACAGCCGCTGCTCTTCGCCGCGGTTGCCGCGCAGCATGGCGGCGAGCACGCCCTTGTGGCCACGGCTGTAGGCGCCCAGGGCCACGTTCTCCAGCACCGTCATGTCGGGAATCATCTTGACGTGCTGGAACGTCCGCGCCATGCCTTTTCTGGAGATCTCGCGCGAAGGCAGCCCCGCAATGTTTTCGCCGCGGTAGCGTACCTGTCCGCTGGTGAGTGCCAGCACGCCGGTGACCAGGTTGAAGGTGGTGGACTTGCCGGCCCCGTTGGGGCCGATCAGGCCGACGATCTGCCCGGCACGGATCTGGAAGCTGATGTCGTTGACCGCCGTCAAGCCGCCGAACTGTTTGCGGATCGTGTCGACTTCCAGCACCGGCTCGCCCGGGGCGGGCCGCGCGCGCACGGGCAGATCGGCGGCGTGGGCCCAGTCGGTCGGGCGTGCCCGCCGTGGCAGCTTCCTGTCGACCATGGACCAGAGCCCTTCGGGCAGGTACTTCAGAAGCACCACCAGCGCCACGCCGAACACGATCACCTCGTAGCTGCCACTGGTTCCCATCAGCCTGGGCAGCAGCACCTGCAACTGATCGTCCAGCAGGCGGATCAGGCCTGCACCGACAATGGCGCCCCACACATGCCCCACGCCGCCGACCACGGCCATGAAGAGGTATTCAATGCCCATCTTCAGGCCGAAGGCCGACGGGTTGACCGTGCGCTGGAAATGCGCGAGAAGCCAGCCCGCGACCGAGGCCAGCAACGCCGCCAGCACGAAGATGGTGACCTTGTAGCGAAAGGTGTTGATGCCCATGGCTTCGGCCATCTGCGAGCCGCCCTTGAGCGCGCGGATGGCGCGCCCTGCACGTGAGTCCAGCAGGTGCAGCATGGCCACGGACAGCGCCACCAGAAGGACCCAGGTCAACACAAAAAATGCCCGGCCCTGGCCGATGTCGAAATTGCCGATGGACAGGCTTCGCAGCCCCAGCAGGCCGTCGTATTTGCCCAGCGCATCCAGGTTGCCCATGAGGTAATAGAGTGAAAGCCCCCATGCGATGGTGGCCAGCGGCAGGTAGTGGCCCGACATGCGCAATGTGATCAGCCCCACGACCAGTGCGCTGACGGTGGTCAGGCCAAGCCCGATGAACAACGTGAGCCATGGCGACAGGCCCGTGTTGAGCGTGAGCCAGGCCGTGGTGTACGCGCCAATGCCCACAAACGCCGCCTGTCCGAAAGAGGTCAACCCGCCGACGCCTGTGAGCAGCACCAGACCCAGCACCGTGATGCCGTACATGCCGATGTAGTTGAGCTGGGTGATCCAGAAATCGGGCAGGGGCAGTGCGGCGATCAGCGGTATCGCCACGGCCAGGCCCAGCAAGCCCTTGTTTTGAAGATTCAACATGGGAGTACTCGGCGATGCGAACTGAACAGGGGGCCGGGGGTGTGCAACACGTTCATTCCTCATCCGAATGGCCGCTGCGCAGTGAACGGAACAACAGGACCGGCAGGATCAGCGTGAACACGATCACTTCCTTGAAGGCGCTGGCCCAGAAGGAGCCAAAGGCTTCGATCACGCCGACAAACAGGGCCGCCACCAGGGCACCTGGATAGCTGGAGAGCCCTGCCGCCACCGCGGCCACGAAACCCTTGAGGCCGATCAGGAAACCCGAGTCGTAGAACACGGTGGTGGTCGGCCCGATCAGCAAGCCCGAGAGTGCGCCTATGAACGCGGCCATGGTGAAGGTGAGTTGCCCCGAGGCATGGGATGAAATGCCCATCAGGCGCGCGCCGGTGCGGTTGACGGCCGTGGCGCGCAGCGCCTTGCCCCGCAGCGAACGCTCGAAATACAGCCAGAGCAGCACGATGAGTGCGATGGTGGCCAGTGCGGTAATGATGGTTTGCCCCGACAGCGTCACGGGTCCGACGTTGAGCCGGTAGTCCCAGAAAGCCGGGTTGCGAAAGCCTTCGGCGCCAAAGAACACCAGGCCGAGTCCGGTCATGGCAAAGTGCACCCCCACCGAGACAATGAGCAGCACCAGCGGGGTGGCGCTTTCCAGTGATTGGTACGCCACGCGGTACACCAGCGGTCCGTAAACCGTGACGACGGCCACGCTGAGTGCCGCCTGAACGGCCAGCGGAAACTGGCGGGGCGCGGCCCAGATGGACACCGCCGACACCAGCAAGGGCAGGGTCAGCGTCCTGGCGGCCGCTTTCAAGGCCCGCCCGGCCTGGCGATGGTGTTGCCAGCGGCCCGAGAACTCCATCAGCGCAGCCATCCCGGCCAGCAACAACAGCAGCCACACGGTGCCCGGCACCCGGCCTGTCTGAAAAATGGCCAGGGTGAGTGCGCCATAGGCGACGAACTCCCCCTGGGGGATGAAGATGACCCGCGTGACGGTGAAGACCAGCACCGTGGCCAGCCCCAGCAGGGCATACACGGCGCCGTTGGTCAGTCCGTCCAGCAGGAGGATGCTGGCGATGGAGGAATCCATGGGCAGCCTTATTCGACCTTGAACTTGCCGTCCACCACCTTGAGCATCACACCGGTCTCGTTGGTGAAGCCCCAGTGGTCGGTCGCCGTCCAGTTCATGACGCCGTGCGAGAAGATGGTGCGGCCCATGGTTTCCATGCCGTCGCGGATGGCGGCGCGAAACTCGGGTGTGCCCGGCTTGGCTTTCTTGAGGGCCGCGGGAATGACCTTCTCCAGCGTGAGCTGGGCGTCGTAGGCGTGGCCCGCAAACTGGTTGCGCAGACCGGCACCGACGGATTTTTCGTACTTCTGCACAAAATCGATCGCCACCTTCTTCGACGGATGGCTGTCGGGCAACTGTTCGGCGATCACCGCCGGGCCGGACACCACGAACGCGCCTTCCACGGCTTTGCCGCCCACGCGCATCAGGTCCTGCGTGGCGGCGGCGTGGGTCTGGTAGATCTTGCCCTTGTAGCCGCGGTCGATCATGGCCATGTGCGGCATGGCGGCACCACTGCCCGATGCCACGATCAGCACCGCATCGGGGTTGGCGGCGTTGATCTTGAGCGCCTGCGGCGTCACGCTGGTGTCGGTGCGCGCGAAGCGCTCAACCGCCACGACCTTGATGCCGGCTTTTTCAAGCAGCGGTGCGCTTTCCTTGAGCCACTGTTCGCCATAGGCATCGGTGTAACCCAGGAAACCCAGCGTTTTGACACCCTGTTTTTTCATGTGTTCAACCACGGCGTGGCCCATCACCGTGTTCGACTGCGGCAGGCGGAACACCCACTTGTCCTTGCCGGGCGGCAGGCCCACGGGCGATGCGGCGAGCTGGACGGTGCCGGCTTCGGATGCGATGTCGCTCATGGCGGCGGCGACCGCCGTGATGCAGGAGCCGATGATCATGTCCACCTTGTCCTCGATGACAAAGCGGCGCGCGTTGGCCGCACCCTTGCCGGGGTCGGTGGCGTCGTCCAGCACGATGAGGTTGACCTTCTCGCCGCCGATGGTTTTCGGGAACAGCTTGAACTGGTTCTGCATCGGAATGCCGAGGCCGGAGCCCGGGCCGGTCAACGCCAGGCTCACGCCGATGTTGATGTCGGCCTGCGCAGCGCCCGTGGCAAGCACGGCAACAGCGGTGGCGATCAGGGTTTTGACGGATTTCATGCGATATGTCTCCTACAGGTGGTTGACGAACGGGGAACGGGGGGCGGTCAAGTGCAGCGGGCCTTGATGTCGGCGGGGATTGCAATGGCCTTGATCCGGTCGGGGTGGGCCGGGTCGCGCACACAAAAGGCGCGGGTCTCGGTGCCTTCGCACAGCACTTCGCCGCCGCGCTGGACGACGTGCCGGTGGATCAGCACCTTGTCACGCCACTCGATCACGCTGGTGTGGATCTGCAGCCGCTGGCCATAAGTGGCCGGGCGCAGGAATTTGGTGTGGATCTCGAGCAGTGGCGTGCCGATGATGCCGGTCGTCTTGACCAGTTCGCGCCACGGCGGCACACCACACTGGACGAAGAAGTTCAGCGAAGAGGCGTCCATCCATTTGGAAAAATTCGGGAAAAAAACGATGCCGGCCGGATCGCAGTCGCCGAACATGACCTCGACCTCGTAGATCACCGTCTTGGGCAGGTGTTCGTTCACTTGAAATCTTTCAGCGTGGTGCCATGCGAAGGGCGCCGTCGAGGCGGATGACTTCGCCATTCAGGTGGGTGTTGGTGACGATATGCGCCGCGAGTTGGGCGAACTCTTCCGGCTTTCCCAATCGGGGCGGAAAGGGGATGCTCGCCGCGAGCGAGGCCTGCACGGCTTCGGGCAACTGCTTCATCAGAGGGGTGCTGAACAGGCCCGGCGCAATGGTGCAGACGCGGATGCCGTGCTGCGCCAGATCGCGCGCCATGGGCAGCGTCATGCCCACCAGCCCGCCCTTGGAGGCGCTGTAGGCCTGTTGGCCCACCTGGCCGTCGAATGCGGCCACGCTGGCGGTGAAGACCATCACGCCACGCTCACCGTCTTCCAGCGGGTCGAGCTTCGTGCAGGCCGCCGCAAAAAGCCGGCTGGCGTTGTAGGTTCCGATGAGGTTCACGTGGATCACCCTGGCAAAGTCGTCCAGCGGTGCGGGGTTGCCGTCCTTGCCAACCAGGCGTCGTGCACCGCCGATCCCGGCGATGTTCATCAGGATGCGCGCCGGGCCATGTGCCGCGGCGGCGGCATCCATGGCAGCCTGCAGGCTGTCAGTGTGGGTGATGTCGCAAGCGCACGCAACGCCACCAATGTCGGTGGCCACGCGCTGGGCGTTGTCGAGGTTGACGTCGAGCACGGCCACCCGGGCGCCCAGGCGCGCGAGTTCGCGGGCGGTGGCTTCTCCGAGGCCGGAGCCACCGCCGGTGACAAGTGCAGCCTGTCCCTGGATGTTCATGGTGTGGTCCTTTCAGCAATGAGTGGGGGATGCAACGGCGCGTGGTGGGCTGGCGGGGGTGGGGTTCAAGCCTGCGCGTTTTCGATCAGCAGCGCAATGCCTTGGCCACCCCCCACGCAGGCGCTGGAAATGCCGTAGCGTTGGCCCGAGCGTTGCAGTTCGCGCGCCAGCGTGAGCGTGAGGCGCACGCCGGTGGTGGCCAGCGGATGACCCAGGGCAATTGCACCGCCATTCACGTTGAGCCGGGAGAGGTCCAGGCCAAGCTCGCGGCCCACGCCGAGGGTTTGCGCGCCTTGCGCCTCGTTGATCTCGAAGCGGCCGATGTCGCCCAGCTTCAGTCCGTTGCGTTCCAGCAGCAGCCGGATGGCGGGCGCCGGGCCGATGCCCATGATTTCGGGGGGAACGCCGACGACCGCGGATGCCACCACGCGGGCCAGCGGC
>JBGSNW010000043.1:0-28383 GCA_041739435.1 Burkholderiaceae bacterium | reverse complement strand
CGCCCGCCGAGCCCGGAAACTTTGCCGCCACCGAGCTTGCGGCCGAACTGGCCGAGATGCGCGGCGCTTCGGCCGGGCTGGAGGCGTCGCGCGCGACGGACCACGTTGGCGACATGAAGGAAGGTGGAGTGGTCCATGCCTTCCCGGCGCAAGGTTCGAGCCGCGTCAAGGCGTTTGTCGACGTGGCCGAAGCCAGTGGCTCGGACACACAACTTCTGGCCGAACTGAAGTCCATGCGCGGGATGATTGCTTCGCAGCTTTCGGCCATTTCATGGTTTGACAGTGTGCGCCGCAGCGCCACGCAGACCCGATTGTTGAGACTTCTGATCGGGAACGGGTTTTCACCTGCCTTGGCGCGCCACTTTGTTTCTCATGTGCCCAATGATTACTCGGACGCCCAGGCCAACGAGTGGTTGGCGGGTGTTCTGACCAAGAACCTCAAATGTGTCAGCGAGTCGGAGTCGATGGTCGAGCGCGGAGGTGTGTACGCGCTGATGGGGCCAACCGGCGTTGGCAAGACCACGACCACGGCCAAGATGGCAGCACAATTTGCCCTGAAGCACGGCGCCGCGTCGTTGGGTCTGATCACGGTCGATACGTATCGCATGGCGGCGTCCGATCAGCTGCGGGCGTTTGGCCGGATATTGAACATTCCGGTGCACACCGCACACGACTCTGCTTCGCTGCTGGACATGCTCAATCTGTTTTCGGGCAAGAAGCTGGTATTGATCGACACGGTGGGCGTGGGCCAGCGGGACCGGCGCCTGGCCGAGTTGTTCTCGGCACTTCCGACCCAGAAGATCACCAGATTGCTGGTTGTCAATGCCGCGGCACAGGCCGAGACGCTGGAAGAGGTTGTGCAGGCTTACCGGGCAGAGCCGGGCAGCGGTGTGGTGATCTCGAAACTGGACGAAGCCGTCAAGAGCGGGCCGGTGGTGGATCTGGCCATTCGGCATCGGCTGAAGGTCATGGGCATCGCGAATGGGCAACGTGTTCCGGAGGATTGGCATTCGGCACGGGCGCATCTGCTGGTGCAGCGGGCACTGATGGATCGGCCACAGACGGTCTTTTCTTTTGACGACAGTGAGCTCAGCCTCATGTTGACGGCGGCCGCCTCTGCCGGCGCTGCGTCGGCGATGTCAGGGATGCAGTCCATGACTGGGGTGGGTCGTGCTTGACAGCGGACAAGACCAGGCCGCCGGTTTGCGACGGATCATGCATGGTGCGAGCATGAACGTGATGTCGTTTCCGGGTGAATCCCGGGACAAGGGTGCGCAGGACTGGGTGGCCGACATTGCCCGAAGTCTGCGGGCCATGGGGCGCCGGCCGGTTGTCGTGGACGGGGGCAGTGGCGACGTATCGACCGCACTGGGCGTTCTTGCCCGCCGCGATCTCATTGAACTGCTGCGGGGTGAACAGACCTTCGACGAAGTCGCTCAGGTGACGAGTGAAGGCGTGCACGTGATACGGGCGCGGCAGGGGATTGACGCCTTCGTGGCGTCAGGCGCTCCCGGGCGCGAGCTGCTCAACGGGTTCGCCAGGTTATCGCACGCGTTCGATGTACTTCTCCTGGTGATGCCAACCTCGGAACTGGCCTGCCTTGCTGGCCCTCGCGACACGGTGCCGGTGATCGGGTTCACGGCGGGGGGGGGCGATATTGCCAACGCCTACCTGATCGTGAAGAACCTTTGCCTCAGCTTTGGATACAGCCAGTTCTCGCTGGTGGTTCATGGCGCAAAAAATCACCAACAGGCCGTTCTGGAGCACTCGCGTTTCGCGATGGCCGCCCGGGCCTTTCTGAGCGTTGACATCTCTCTGGTGGGCTGGACGCCGCCGAGATCGGCACGCGCGGGCGGGCGTGTCGACGATCTGGCGCTGCAGCGCGTCGCCGACGCATTGCTGCGCTCTTCATTTGCCTCTCCGAGCCTTCACTGATTCTGTTTTCAAAAAAGGGAAATCACCATGTACACAGCCAAAGGCACTCTGGAATCTGGCCCCGGCATTGAAAACTATCTCCCGATGGTGAGGCGTCTGGCGTCAAGGATGATTACCAAGTTGCCAGCCAACGTCGAGATGGACGACCTGATTCAGGCCGGAATGATGGGGCTGATGGATGCGATGACCCGTTACGAGCAAGGGCACGGGGCGCAGTTTGAGACGTTCGCGATGCAACGCGTGCGCGGCGCCATGCTGGACGAGTTGCGTGGCACCGATTGGGTTCCGCGGTCGGTACGAAAAAATCAACGCAGCATTTCGGAAGCAGTCCAGGTGCTGGAGCAGCGCCTCAAACGCGCGCCAACCGATGTCGAGATTGCCAAGCAGCTTGACGTCTCGATTGACGACTATCACGACATGTTGACCGATGTGCGCAGTGGTCAGCTGGTGTACATGGACAACTACGACACGGAAGATGGTGACGGGCACTATCTGGACCAGCATTGTGCCGATGAGCGGGCCGATCCGCTGGCACAGCTTGGCGATCTGCGTTTTCGCCAGGCCCTGGTGGCGGCCATCGAAAATCTTCCTGAACGTGAACAGTATGTGATGAGCATGTACTACGAACACGACATGAACCTCAAGGAGATTGCCGCCGTGCTGGGCGTGACGGAGTCCCGTGTATGCCAGCTGCATTCGCAATCCGTGGCGCGTCTGCGAGCCAAGCTCAAGGACTGGTGAGGTGGACGGGGCCGGTGGCGTGGCGAAATTGACGGTGAAGGGCAAATTTTTAACAAAATATGCCTCTAGCCCCCGTCAAATGGTCATAGTTAGCTATAAATTATGAACTGAACGCGCGGATACATTTCTGGCGCGCCCCGTTGTCCGGAATTGAACCCGAGAGCCGGAAAATCCCGATGGCGATACCGGCAAGAGGATGGGGTCAGGCGCTGGCGAAAGCGCGGCCACGCTGCTGCGGTCGCGCCAGCATGCCCGCAGGCGCGTAAACGCGCGATTGTTGACGGGCGTCAAGCCGGGCGCTGCCGACGGACATGGCGTCCAGCGACTCCTGAACTGCCATTTCGCGGCGATTCAGCAACTCCAGATTGATCCTGGCGTCATTGCGCAGCTGCGCCAGTGCGGCGTTGCTGCCATGGTTCGGCGAGCGCGGCAGGCGCTCGGATATCTGCTTCAACTGGACGCTCAGGGCCTGCGAGATGGCGGGCAAATCGTCGGCCTTGCCGGCCACGATGCTTTCGCGCTGTTGCGCCAGCAGCAAGGCGATTTCGCCGAAAATCTGTGTGGATGCAGCAGGCTGTTGAGGCTGTGTCATGGGCTGATCTGTCCAGTTCGGGCTTGAGTGGTTGAGGCGCGAATCAGCTGACCTTGGGTCCGAGCATCTCCCTGGCATCGGCGATCAGTCGATCGGCGATCGCCCCCGGGTTGACGGTGAACTGCCCGTCACGAATAGCCTGTTTGATGGCATCGACCTTTTGCGCATCGAATTCGCCGGGGCCCCTTGCCGAAGCGCTGATCTGGGAGCCCAGCGAGGACAGCTCGATCTTGTCCGTGGCGGCGACGCCATTGACCGGCTTGTCCTGGGCCGGTGCCGGCCGCGTGGAGACGCGCGAGGCCTGCTCGGTGGCGCCAAGGTCTGCTGTTGAGCCAATCTTCATGGTTTTCTCCTGTTTCGCGACCGGTAGTTACATGATCACGGCCAATTATTCGGCGGGATCGTGGAAAACTAAAGCGCGATGAACACAGTTTTTGAGGGTCAGTTCGAATTGGGATGATTTCAAAAGTTTGTAACCACTCACAATCTACAGCTTGACGTCCACAATTCTGCCTTCACGGGCAACGCCTGAGATGACTTTTCCCTGCTCGGTGCGGATGCGGACAGGCTGTCCTTCGCCTGCGGGCGCCAATGCCACGCCTTGTGCGGCGATTTCGAACCCCGGCCCCGAGATGCGCAGCCGGACGGGGTCGCCGGCTGCCAGCACGGGTGTGGTTCTGAGCGCGTTTTCAAGGATGGGTTGCCCGGCTGCAAAGCTGCGCGCGAGCGTGCGGCCCTCCAGTGCCTGCACCACCCGGACGATCGCCGATCGCTCCCGGCTGAGTTCCACTTCCTGCATCTGCACGTCGTGTGCGCCCAGGATCGTGCCGGTGGCCAGGGGGCCCGCAGCGACAGCGGCCAATCCCCAGACCGACACCGTCGCGGGGATCAGAATATTCCACCGCGCGCCCTCACTGCACCGCAGGCCAACCATGGTGCGCCCCCAGACGCGGGCACCCGAGGGCAGATAGGGTTCGATCCGGTTGCAGGGGGCGAGCTGGACGCGGGAGTCCAGCGTGCCGACCTGGATGGCGACGCGGGTGAAGTCCGCGGTGGCACCTTGTTGAGCCGTCTGGGTTTGCTGCTCGAGGAAAGTCCGGACGATCTTCTCGAAACGACCGGTGCCGACCGTGTCTGGTGTCGTGGCCGTGGCCGCGCCCGCCGAGGTTGTTCCCGACAGCGACACAGCGATGGCGAGCAACGTCACCATGCCCCACCCAAACGAGCGCAAGCTGAAACACCCGCGCCAGCGCATCGGAAGCCGAGAGGACATGTTCATGGCTCGCTTTTTTTGCATACCGTGCACTTTAGGCAGCAAGTCAGTCTTGCAGATTCGTCAATAGCGGGGCAAAGCGAGTGTTTCTTGGCGCTTAAGTTTTTCTGGTGGCTCCCATACTTTCATCACGCCCGAGGAGTCATGGTTGCCATGGCATCCGGGGGGCATGCCCAAGGGGAACGACGATGTTGGACAAATTGACCGCCGGACTGGATTTTCAGGGGCAGGCCTTGTTGCTGCGATCAGAGCGCCAGCGGGTACTCTCGGGCAACATCGCCAATGCGGACACGCCCGGCTTCAAGGCCCGGGATTTTGATTTCTCCAGGGCACTGGCCGACGCACGCGGCGCGGCAGGCGCGGTTGCCGCAAACCGGGTCCTGCGGACCAGCGCGCAGCACATGGCAGGGCGCTCCGAGCCGGCTTCTGGCGTATCGACTGCGGCACTGGCCTGGCGCGATGCCGACCAACCCAGTCTGGATGGCAACACGGTGGACCTGGACCGGGAGCGGGCGAACTTCGCCGACAACGCGATGCGCTACGAGGCGACCTTGACCTTCATCAACGGCAACGTGCGAACCATGTTGTCGGCCATCACCGGACAGTAATCGCGGAGCGCCCGCAAATCATTGTCCTTCTCACCCGATCAACGACAAAGAGGCATTCATGTCACTCTTCAATGTCTTCAACATTTCCGGCAGCGCGATCTCGGCGCAAAGCCAGCGACTCAATGTGGTGGCCAGCAATCTGGCCAACGCCGAAGCGGTGGCCGGCCCCGATGGCCAGCCGTACAAGTCGCGCCAGGTGGTCTTTCAGACGCAGCCCTTGGGTGGGGGCGAGGTTGCTGGCGTGCGTGTGTCCCGTGTCACCGAAAGCGACGCTCCCGGCAAGCGCATTCACGATCCCAAGCACCCGTTGGCGGATGCGGAGGGTTATGTCACGCAATCCAATGTCAGTGTGGTGGACGAAATGGTCAACATGATTTCCGCCTCGCGCTCCTACCAGAACAACGTTGAAGTCATGAACACCGCCAGGCAGCTTCTTTCAAGAACGCTGCAGATGGGTCAATAAGGAATTGAAATGCAAATTGCCGCCAACACCACCACGTCCGCGTCGGGTTCTGCCAGCGCCAGTCTGGCGTCGGGCACCACCACGGCCGCCGAGCAACAGGACCGCTTCATGAAGTTGCTGGTGGCCCAGATGAAGAACCAGGACCCGTTGAAGCCGTTGGACAACGCGGAAATGACAAGTCAAATCGCCCAGATCAACACCGTGGCGGGTATCGAAAAACTGAACGCATCCGTCGAGACCCTGAGCGGGGGCTTTGCAGGCCTTCTCACGCAGGGCGCCACCCAGCTCATTGGCCATGATGTTCTGGTGGAAGGCAATCAACTTGCGTTGAGGGATGGCGCGGCGCGGGGAGGGTTCGAGCTTTCAGGATCCGCCTCGGCGACGAAGGTCGAAATTGTCGACGGTGCCGGACAGGTCGTTCGGACCCTCAACGCTGGGGCTTCGCCTGAAGGCGTCAGGCAGTTCACCTGGGATGGGCGTGGTGCGGACGGGACGTTATTGCCAGACGGTGACTACAAGTTCAAGGTGACGGCCGTGAACGGCGCTGCCACCGTGGATGCCATTGCGCTGGGTGTCGCGGACGTTCAGGCCGTGACATGGTCCGGGGCCGGCATTCAGCTTGATCTGGGCGCCAGGGGAGTGGTCGCCTACGGCGACGTCTTCTCATTCCTGTAATCAATTCAATCAAAGGAGAAATCCATGGGTTTTCAACAAGGCGTCAGTGGTCTCAATGCCGCATCGCGCAATCTCGATGTGATCGGCAACAACATTGCCAACGCCAATACGGTGGGCGCCAAGCTCTCAAGGGCGGAGTTTTCCGACGTCTACGCCAGCGCTGCATCCAATCTTGGCAGCAACGGGGTGGGCATCGGCGTGCGGGTGGATGCGGTGACCCAGCAGTTCACCCAGGGCAATCTGCGGACCACGGAAAACCCGCTCGACATGGCCATCAACGGCCGTGGTTTTTTCCGGATGTCCAACGACGGCGACGTCACGTTCACCCGCGCGGGCCAGTTCCAGCTGGACCAGAATGGCTTCATCGTCAATTCGCAGGGAGCCCGTCTGACCGGGTTCGGGATCGACACCACGGGGCAAATCGCCACGGGTGTGCCCACGGACATCCAGTTGCCCACGGGCGGTATTGCCCCGCAAGTCACGTCCACGGCCGATTTGACGTTGAATCTGGACGCTGCCAGCACGCCGCCGACCAATACCTTCGCCATCACGGATGCATCGTCCTATACCGGAGCGACTTCCCTGGCTGTTTTTGACGGGCAAGGCAATGAGCAGGCTGTTTCGCTGTATTTCCGTCGGACAGCAACGGCCAATGAATGGGAAGTCTACGCCGCGTTCAACGGCCAGACGCTTCCCCTTGCGGGCCCACCGGCCCCGGTGGGCAACGTTACCTTCAGTCCCCAGGGGGCGCTGCTGACACCCACCGCACCGGCGGGGCTGACATTGAACTTGCCGTTTTCTGCCGCGGCCGGTGGTGCGTCCAACGTGGCCTTGAATTTCCCCGGTACGACACAGTTCGGCTCGCCTTTTGGCGTGACGCAGGTATCGCAGAACGGGTTCGCGGCCGGACGTCTCTCGGGGTTCTCCATCACGCCTGAAGGCGCGATCCAGGCCCGGTTCTCCAATGGACAGACACAGATTCGCGGACAGGTGGCCCTGGCGGATTTCCGAAACCCGCAAGGCCTCGTGCCGATCGGCAACAACCAGTGGGCGCAAACGCTGGCTTCCGGTCAACCCAGCGTGAGCGCGCCGGGCAGCGGCAATCTGGGGCTGGTGCAAGGTGGCGCGCTGGAGGAATCCAATGTCGAACTGACCCAGCAACTGGTCGACATGATCACCGCGCAGCGGTCCTACCAGGCCAATGCACAGACCATTCAGGCGCAGGACCAGATCATGCAGACCCTGGTCAATCTCTGACGCCACTGCCGCCTGAAGCCGCATCATGGACCGTCTCATCTACACCGCCGCGTCGGGCGCCAGGGCGCTGACACAACGTCAGGACTCGATTGCCAACAACCTGGCCAATGCCAATACGCCGGGCTTCCGCGCCGATCTGGTGGCCTTTCGGGCCGTTCCGGTGCGTGGCGAAGGTGCAACCACGCGGGTGATGGCGCTGGAGGCGACTGCCGGATTTGATGCGAAAAGTGGCGACATGCAGACCACCGGGCGCAATCTGGACGTGGCGATACAGGGAAGTGGCTACCTGGCGCTGCAAACCGACAATGGCGACGAGGTCTACACACGCAACGGCGGACTGGAAGTCAGCGCCGACGGCCTGTTGGTCACGCGAACCGGCCTCGCGGTGGTCGGAGACGGCGGACCACTCAACGTTCCCGCGGATGCGCAGGTCAGTATTGGCGCCGATGGCACCGTCACGGCCAAGCAGGGCAACGGGCCGGCGCTGCAGATTGGGCGCCTGAAGCTGGTCAACCCCGAGGCAGGCGAATTGACCAAAGGCACGGACGGCTTGCTTCGCACCCGCACGGGCGATCCGGCACCGGTGGACGAAACGGTGCGTGTCATCGACGGCGCCATCGAGTCGAGCAACGTCAACGTGGTCGAGGCCATGGTCAGCATGATTGCCGTGGCACGCCAGTTCGAGACCCAAATGAAGCTGCTTCAAACCGCCGAGCAAAACGATCAACGCGCCACGCAGCTGCTGGCACATGCCGGTTGATCTGCACATCAGTGACTGAAAGGAAGAATCATGATCCGATCCTTGTGGATAGCAAAAACCGGCCTGGAAGCCCAGCAGATGCAGCTGGACACCATCACCCACAACCTGGCAAACGTGTCCACCAACGGTTACAAGCGCAGTCATGCCGTTTTTGAAGACCTGCTCTACCAGAACCTGCGCCAATCCGGAGCCCCTTCCACGCAGCAAACCCAGTTACCCACGGGGTTGCAGCTGGGCACTGGCGTGCGCCCGGTTTCGACGGCGCGCAATTTCAGCCAGGGCAACCTCCAGCAGACGAGCAACTCGCTGGACCTGGCGATCAATGGCCAGGGTTTTTTCCAGATCACGCAACCCGACGGGACGGTGGGATATACCCGCGACGGATCCTTCCAGGTGGACGCGCAGGGCCAGATGGTCAACGCCAACGGCAATCCCCTGAGCCCGGCGATCACCATACCGGCCAATGCCCAGAATGTGACGGTGGCCCAGGACGGAACAGTCAGCGCAACGGTTCCCGGTTCGACGACGCCGCAGCAGCTGGGGCAAATTCAGCTGGCCAGCTTCATCAATCCGGCGGGACTGGATCCCAAGGGCGGCAATCTGTTCACCGAAACGGCAGCCTCGGGAAATCCGCAGACCGGCAACGCGGGCGCCAACGGTCTGGGTGTGTTGAATCAGGGGTTTGTCGAAACCTCGAACGTCAACGTCGTCGAGGAACTGGTTGCCATGATCCAGACGCAGCGTTCATATGAAATCAATTCCAAGGCCATCCAGACATCGGATCAGATGTTGGGTCGCCTGGCGCAGCTTTGATCATCTGGGGGCGAAAGAATGAAAAACCGTGCTCCTGTGACGCCGCGCTGTCGGAACGGTGCTTCCGGCGGGCGCCTCCTGACCGTGGTGTTTGCGGGTCTCGTGGGATCGGGCTGCGCCGTGGTGACGCCCCCGACCGTCGACATGCTCACCTCCGCGCCGCTGCCCGTTCAGGTGGACAAAACGGCGCAACGCCCGGTGAATGGCGCCATATTCCAATCGGTGTCCTATCGGCCGCTGTTTGAAGACCGGCGTGCCCGCCTGGTGGGGGATGAACTGACGATCCAGATCGAAGAACGGGTGACGGCAAGCCAGCAATCGTCCAGCAAAATTGACCGCTCGGGCTCTGCCCAGGCTGGCATTTCGGTGGCGCCGGGGTTGAAGTCGAAGTTTCTGGACCGCTTTGCACGGGTGGAAGGATCGTCCGAGATCGCTTCCGATGCAAAAGGGCAGACCGACAGTACCAACACGTTTTCCGGAACGATCACGGTCCTTGTCAAGGAGGTTCTGCCCAATGGCAATCTGCTGGTTACAGGAGAAAAGCAGTTGGGGGTGAACGACAACGTGGATGTCATGAGATTTTCCGGGATCGTCAACCCCCGTACCATCCGCGCAGGCAACGTGGTGAGCTCGGCTCAGGTTGCCGAAGCCCGACTGGAGCAGCGTGGCAGGGGCGACATTGGACGTAGCCAGGGTTTAGGCTGGCTTTCCAGGTTCTTTTTGAGCTTCATCCCGATCTAAAGTCGTCCCAGAATTGGCCGAATAGACCATTCAAAGAGCCAATTTCATGTTGCTGCTGAAAAACAACGCCCTTCGTCAGATTGTCTGTGCTGCTTGCATGGCGGGGTTGTCCTTGTTTTCGGCCGCCGATTCAGCAGCGCAAGGCCAGGCGATCGGCGAAAGAATCAAGGATATTGCCTCCTTTTCGGGCGTTCGACAAAACCAGCTGATCGGTTACGGCGTTGTGGTGGGACTGGACGGAAGCGGTGACGCCACAAACCAGGTGCAATTCACGGGACAGAGCGTGCAGTCCTTGCTGAGTCAGTTCGGGGTGACCTTGCCGCCGGGCGTGACGCCACAAATGCGAAACGTGGCAGCGGTCATGGTGACCACCGCTTTGCCGGCGTACGCGCAGCCGGGGCAGCAAATCGACATCACCGTGTCGTCGCTTGGCAATGCGAAAAGCCTGCGGGGAGGCACTTTGTTGCTGACGCCGCTGCGCGGTGCCGATGGACAGATCTATGCGATGGCGCAGGGCAATCTGGTTATCGGCGGTGCAGGTGCTGCGGCTGGGGGCAGCAAGGTGCAGATCAATCATCTGTCGGCAGGACGCATTCCGGGTGGCGCCACGGTGGAACGTGCCGTCCCCAACACGGCACTGGCGGGCGACTTCGTGCAGCTCGAACTCAACCAGACCGATTTCTCGGCGGCCCAGCGCGTTGCAGAGGTCATCAATGCTCGTGCGGGCGCGGGCGGCGAAGTCGTGGCCGAGCCGCTGGACGGTCGGGTGGTCCAGATCCGCATGCCATCGGGCGGCAACAGGGTGGCTTTTCTGGCCGCCATTGAAAGTCTCGAAGTTGCGCTGGCGGCACCGTTCGCCAAGGTGATTGTGAACGCCAGGACGGGTTCGGTGGTGATGAACCAGGCGGTCAAGCTGGGTCCGGTTGCCGTGGCCCACGGGTCACTTTCCGTCACGATTTCAAGCACGCCGGTGGTGAGCCAGCCTGGCGCCTTTGCCGGCGGTCAAACCGTGGTGACGGAAAAAACCGATATCCGTGTCCAGCAGGACGGGGGGACATTGTTCAATGTGCCATCGGGGGCCAGTCTGGGCGACATCGTGAAGGCGTTGAATGCACTGGGAGCCAATCCCCAGGACCTGATTGGGATCCTGCAGGCGCTGAAGGTGGCCGGTGCGCTCAAGGCCGAACTGGAGATCATCTGATGACCGCCTTGCCTCAAGTTTCGTCAAACGCGCTGAGCATCGATGGCCGGTCTCTGGACGGGCTGCGAAATGCAGCAGCGCAAGATCCGAAGTCGGCAATGCGGCAGGCGGCGGTGCAGTTTGAGGCGATTTTCATGCAGATGGTCATGAAAAGCATGCGTGATGCCACGGAAAAAAGCGGACTCATGGGCTCTGCGAGCGTTGACACTTTCACCGGCATGTTGGACACCCAAATGACCCAGAAGTGGAGTGGGCGTGCGGGTGGACTGGCCGACATGATTGAGCGCCAGCTTTCGGGTCGCCTGCCCGCCACGAAAACCGACTCGATGAACCCGGAGTCTTCAACGGTTCTCCCGCGAGGCGCTGAAGTTTCAATACGCCCTGAAGGTCCTGCGTCGCGAACCGACATGGAAAAGGCAACCTTTGTCCGGAAGGTTGACGCGCATGCGAGGGCGGCTGAACGCGAAACCGGCGTTCCAGCCAGTTTCATCATCGGTCAGGCGGCGCTTGAATCCGGCTGGGGCCGTGGCGAGATTCGCAACAGTGATGGCACGTCTTCGTTCAATCTGTTTGGGGTCAAGGCCACTGGTGGCTGGAAGGGGGCCACCAGCGATGTGGTGACCACGGAATACGTGGACGGCAAGCCAACGAAGGTGGTCGAAAAATTTCGAGCATACGGCTCCTATCAGGAAGCGTTCTCGGATTACGCGCGTCTTATTTCCAGGAGTGCGCGATATGGTGATGTCGTTCGCGGATCAGGCTCAGTGGAGGCTTTTTCTCAAGGCATGCAGCGAGCGGGGTATGCCACCGATCCGGCGTACGCGAGCAAATTGAGTCGCACGATCAATCAGACGCTTGCGTTGCAGCGCGCCCTGGTCTGATCGGAGGAAGGTCTTATGAGCGTCGGACTGCTGAACATCGGGACCCGTAGTCTTGGGGCTGCTCAGGCGGCGCTGAGCACCATCGGGCACAACATCGCGAATGTCAACACCACAGGATTTTCCCGGCAGGAGGCTGTTCTTTCAACAGCCAATGGGCAGTTCACAGGGGCCGGATTTTTCGGAAACGGCGTGGATGTCACCACTGTCCGTCGTCAGTACGACCAGTTTCTGACCGCTGCGGTGCAGTCCAACGAGGCTCGGGCGGCCGCGGATTCCGCGCGTGCCAATCAGATCAACCAACTGGATCGCCTGTTTGCCTCTCCGGATCTGGGGGTGGGCGCGGCAATGGACAGTGCTTTCTCCGCCCTGGGGGATGTCGCCAACCGTCCGGCCGATAGCGCGGCTCGCCAGACCTTCCTGGCGCGTGTGAACCAACTGGCGGGAACCGTCAACACGGTGGCTGACCGGCTCAGCGAACTGGACCGTCGCAACGAGGAGCAGATTCGCACAACCGTGAGTCAGGTCAACTCCAAACTCTCGGATGTAGCACTGCTGAACAAGCAGATTGCGGAGAGCACTGGCACGGGGCATTCGGCAAACGATCTTCTGGATCGGCGTGACACGGCCATTGTCGAATTGAACCGGTTGATACGGGTCAACACGGTCGCGGCGGACGACGGAACCCTGAGTGTGTTTGCAAACGGTGGCGAAGCGCTGGTGCTCGGCGGGACCGTGGCTCGTCTGAATGCGACCCCCAGCGCAGAGGATGCAACGCATTTGCAACTGAATCTGACGATCGGGAGCGGGAGCGTCAATCTCGCCGCGGGTGCGTTGGGTGGCGGGGCGCTTGCCGGGTTGCTCCGCTTTCGGGACGAAGACCTCGCCAGTGCCACCAACGAGATCGGCCGTATCGCCACGGTGCTCGCCGATGGCTTCAATACGATGCAGGCCTCTGGCATCGACGCCAGCGGTGTGGCGGGCTCCCCCATGTTCTCGATTGCGCCGCCAAAGGTGCTGGCCAATGCTCAAAATAGTGGAACACAAGGGTTGCAGGTGACCGTTTCGAACGCGGCGTTGCTCAAGGCCAGCGATTACAAGGTGACATACGATGGTTCAAATTACACCGTCACACGGATTGCAGACGGTCAGGTGACCACGCCACTGACTTTCCCGATCACCGTCGATGGACTTGATTTCACGCCGGGCGCGACCGGGACGATGAGCGCAGGTGACTCGTTCCTGGTTCGACCATTGTCCGAGGCGGGGGCGTCGCTGAGAATGCAGCTTCTGGCGCCAAGTCAGATCGCGACAGGACTCGCTGCCACGGTGCAGGTTGGGGCCGCCAATCAGGGCGACGTCAACGTTCTCGACTTTTCCGTCACAAACAACAGCGCCACCACGGCACAAGCGGTAACGCTCTCCTTCACATCGCCAACGGCATACACTTTGACCGATACGGGAACGGGAACGTCATTGGGGACTGGAACCTACACCCCTGGCTCGCCCATCAGCCTCAATGGCTGGAACCTCACCTTGAACGGCCCCGCGTTGACGGGGGACACGTTCGCCATCGGGCCTACAGCCTCGCCGCAGGTGGACAATCGGAACGCGCTGAAGATGCTCGAACTGGCCAGCACACGGTCTGTCGACGGGGGGACTTTGAACGAGGCTTATGCAGGGCTTATCGGAGACGTGGGGGTCCGTGTTCAATCGGCCCGTCAGGCATCGTCGCTATCGGGTCAGGTGCTCAGCGACGCCGTGTCGCGGCAGCAACAGGTTTCGGGTGTGAATCTGGACGAAGAGGCTGCGAATCTGCTGCGATATCAGCAGGCTTACCAGGCGTCGGCTCAACTGATCCAGACGGCGCAAAGTTTGTTTGACACCTTGATTGCCACCGTGCGTCGATGAATCCGGAGGTTCCTGAATGCGAATTGCCACACTGAACGCCTCCCTGAACGCCTTTGACGGCATAGCAGCCCGTCAGGCGAAGGTAGACCAACTGCAAGGCCAGTTGTCGACGGGTCTTCGGGTCAACTCCCCGGGCGACGATCCGGTGGCTGCGGCGCAGGCGGAACTGGCACGTTCGCGACTGGCAAGGATCGAGCAGGATCAACGTGCGGCCAGTCTTTCCACCAGCATCCTGTCGATGGCCGACGGCTCCCTGGCCGAGGGCAGCAACCTGTTGCAGAGTTTTCGGGAAACATTGGTGTCGGCAGGGAATGGCGCGTTCTCCGCTGGGGATCGAAATATTCTGGCGAAACAGCTGCGGTCCACGCGCGATGCTTTCCTGGCGCTTGCGAATTCAACCGACGGGGCGGGCGGTTTCGTATTTGGGGGGCAGGGAACGGTCAGCAATCCCATGGGTATTGCAGGGGGTGCCGCATATGTCCCTGCTGCCGGGCAACAGAGAATTGGCGAAGGCGCACGTTTCGCAACCACCATCGACGGGCGATCCACATTTGTCTCGCTGCCGCAAGGAAACGGGGTGTTCGTCACGGCGTCCGCTGCCGGCAATAGCGGGCAGGGGTATATCGACCCGGGCACGGTGGTGAGTCCCGGTGCCTTGACGGGTGAAAGCTACGAAGTTTCCATCGGCGGTGTCGGCCCGTCCGGACTGACGTTCAGTGTTCTGAACGTGGACACCGGTACGCCAGTGGCCGGACTGCAGAATCAGCCATTCGTTTCAGGCCAGGCGCTGGACATCGACGGGCAACGTGTGACGATCTCCGGCACACCTGCAGCCGGGGACGTTTTTAATATTCAGCCCAGCACCAATCAAAGCATTTTTGAAACGCTCGACCAGGCCATCACACTGCTTGAGAACCCGGTCCAGACGGCGCAGTATCCAGAACAGCTGCAGCGACTGCAGGCCAGTGTGGACCGGGCCCTGGACCGGATGGTGTTGACACGAACCACCATTGGTGAAGAAATGCGCGGCGTGGAGACGGCCGTCCAGAACAATGAACTGCTCAATCTCAATACCAAGCAGCGTCGAAGCGATCTGCAGGATCTCGACTTTGCCAAGGCGTTTTCAGAGTTCCAGGATAATCAGACCGGACTGCAGGCGGCATTGCAGGCGTATTCCAGCGTGGCCAAGCTGTCCTTGCTGGAACTGATCCGCTGATACGGTTTCGCCTTCAAACGTATAACTTCGTTGGTTCGCCTTGCCGTGCTACAGCACTGCCTGTGGCTCCCGCCTTGTTCTACGCTTGAATGCAAAACCGCATAAAGGCAATCCGGGAAATGGGCGAGGCCCGGCTGGTGGAGTGACCGCCGGGCCAAGAGGCGCTGTCCAGTTCAGGCCAGAACTGCGCGAACGAGCTCCGAGCGGGTGAGCAAGGGTGATCGAGCGGCGACGCGACGCGACCAGGGTTGTGGTGCAGCCTGCGCCGCATTGGTGTTGTGCCGTATCGCCGACAGGCCACCGGCGTCCTCGATTTCCGCCATGGCTTCAATCAAAAGATCCGCGGCTTGCATTTGTGGGGTTCGAACGGATTTTGGCGTTGGCTTGTCCAGTGGACTGTAGCGGCGCGATGGCACGGATGATGTGGCGGCGTGCGCGGCCATTTCACTCAGCTTTTCCGGGAAAAGCATGGAGAAAGGATTGGGCGCGACGAATTCCCTGATTTCGGTGTTGATGTTCATGGAGACCTCCTTCGTAAGTACCGTGATCGGTAAACAAATGATGCATCTCGTTTCAAAAACGCTGAAGTCGGTCATGGCCGCGATCGGATGTCGGGGTTCGGATGACACGGTGTCTGCCCTTGCCGGACGTCTGGAGATGGGGGCCTATTGGGGCCTTCGATTTCATGAACTACGTCACGGTTTTCGGTGAATCAACTGTCCAATTCGCGAGCCAGGTCACGCGCGGCCGTTCGTGAAATTCCCAATAAATGGCCCAAATCCGTAAAGTCATCCGGCAGGGCAGGGTTGTCCCAGCTGTGTTGCGTGTGACGTGCGATGCGTACCGCAAGCTTCACGTTCTGGACGTTCGATTGATGCTGGAATCTGGGGTCTGCCATTTGACGCAGGAGGGCGGGCAAGCGCCATGCTGTCATCAAGGACAACTCAATGGCCTCGGGTTCAGCACGCAGCACATCCAGCCGGGCCTGTGTGGTGCGAAGCTCCGGGTTGTTCTGCTGGCGATGCTGAATTTCTGTCGCCAGGTCCGGCGCATCGCACCATAACAGCAGTCCGATGAAATCATGAAGAAGCGCTGCCTGGTGAATGACATCGGCGTCGTCGTCCATGCGATGCACTGCAAAGCCCAGTGCGAATCTGGATGCCCGCCATGCTCGCTTTATGGCTGCCCGCAGTCCGGCGGCGGCCACGGGGTGGTTGCCGATGCGTTCCCCGATGGATGGAAGGTTCGAGAAGTCGCGCATGAACGGCTGGATACCCAGGAGAATCAGTGCAGCACGCACGGTTTCGACATCAGTTTGCAGACGCGAAGCATATTTGCGCGACACATGCACGAGAATCCGCAACGTCATCAGAGGGTCTTTGAGCGCAATTTCCGCCAACAGGTTTGCATTGATCCGGTCATCGTCCGGATGCAATGACGCGATGATCTCGACCGTCTCGTCCATGACGGGAATGTCAAAGTCCCTGAAGTGGCGTATCCAGGTCGCTGCGTCAGAAAATGGTTTGGTGATCATGGTATGGGTCTTACCGGGGATTTCGACCGCTGTCGGGACGCCTTGAGGGCTTTCGTTCGGAGAGGGGCATGAGACTGCCGACTTCACGACGCAGAGTTGGTGCATGCCTGAAAGAGGCTGCTATAATTCAAAGCTTGGCGGCTGTAGCTCAGCTGGATAGAGTACTTGGCTACGAACCAAGGGGTCGTGGGTTCGATTCCTGCCAGCCGCACCAAAAAACGAAAATGCCCGCAATCCACCGATTGCGGGCATTTTTCTTGGGCGAGGAAATTTTCATGAGCAAGGCGTTCACTCGGGAGACGGATGCGGACGACGAAGATGCCGAGTTGCCGGACGTCCCCATGGGAGCCCGTAACTACATCACGCCAGCCGGATATGCCAGATTGAGGGATGAATTGTTCGCGCTGATCGACGACGAGCGCCCCAGGATTGTTGAAATAGTTCACTGGGCAGCCAGCAATGGCGACCGATCTGAAAATGGTGATTACCTGTATGGCAAAAAGCGTCTGCGGGAGATTGATCGCCGCATTCGCTTCCTGACCAAGCGCCTTGAAATCGCGGAATTGACCGATCCGAGTCATCACTTTGGCAATGAACAGGTCTTTTTCGGTGCCAGGGTGACGTATGTCGATGAGTCGCAAACCGAACGGACGGTCACGATTCTGGGTATCGACGAGGCTGAAAGCGCAAACGGCGAAGTGAGTTGGGTCTCCCCCATTGCTCGCGCCCTGCTCAAGTCGAGAGTGGGAGACGTGGTCAGACTGGTGACGCCTGGGGGGGTTCAGGAAGTCGAGGTTCTGACGGTCAGCTATCCTCGTCCTGCCTGAGATTCACGAGGAAGGACGTGCGCGTTGTACGTGAAGTACCGAGGCGGTGCGTTTGAGGTTCCGCATGACCGTTTCAAGGTGGGCGTGGTCGCGGACCGCAACAACAAACCGCAGATCGGTGGCATCCTGGGCCGCTTCGTCATTCATGTCAACGCGGGTGATGTCCGCCTCCGCGCTGGTCAGGGCCGAAGCGACTCTCGCGAGAACGCCCTTGCCGTTGTGGACCGTGATGACGAGGCAGGTCTCAAATGCGCGAACGGGCTCGTCTGACCACTCCACGGCAATGAACCGCTCGCTGTCCCGGTGCTGAAGCCGCGTTGCGACGGCACAATCGCTGACGTGCACCATCACGCCCTCGCCGCGTCCGACGTACCCCACGATATCGTCCCCTGGAATAGGGCGGCAGCAGGTTGCATATTTGATCGAGGCGTTCTCGCTCCCGTCCAGGGAGATGGCGCCTTGTGCAATGGAATCGTCGGCGCCGTACCGTTCCCGCGATATCAATAACGCGTCGGGCTTTCCACCGGTTTCCCCCAAAAGCGTGACCAGCCGCTTGGCGACGATGCTGGCGATTCGCTTGCCCAAACCGAGATCGGTCAGCAACTCCGGGCGTGTCCGGTTGCCGGTGATTCGCAACAGCTTGTCCCACAACGCCTGGTTCTCAGCGATATCGTCCGGCATTTTGACGATCCCTTCGGCGCGCAAGGCCTGGGCGAGCATCTTTTCCCCCAGTCCCTCCGACTCACCTTGAGCCAGCGTCTTCAGGTAATGGCGGATTTTGGAGCGGGCCCGCCCGGTACGGACGAACCCGAGCCATGCCGGATTGGGTCTTGAGGAGGGCGTGGTGACAATTTCAACCACGTCGCCATTTTTGAGTTCGGTGCGTAACGGAACCTGATCGCCGTTGACCCGGGCCGACGCGGTGCGATCGCCCACGTTGCTGTGAATCGCGTAGGCGAAGTCCACGACCGTGGCGCCACGTGGCAGCGCGAGAATCTGGCTCTTGGGCGTGAACACATAAACCGCGTCGGGGTACAGGTCGACCTTGACATGATCCCAAAATTCGGCCGCATCGCGCGTTTCGTTCTGGATGTCGAGCAGGGATTGGAGCCACTTGGCGCCGAGTCGGTCGGCAGTGGTCCCGTCGGGGTCCGCGGCCTTGTACAGCCAGTGGGCTGCGACCCCCGACTCCGCAACAACGTTCATGGCGTCTGTGCGCATCTGGAACTCGACGTTCACGCCGGAAGGTCCGACCAGTGTGGTGTGGAGCGACTGGTATCCGTTGAGTTTGGCGATGGCGATATGGTCCTTGAATTTCCCGGGTACCGGCTTATAGAGCTGGTGCAGGATACCCAGCGCGGTATAGCAATCGATGACGGTCGGCAAGATCACGCGGAAGCCGTAGATGTCGGTCACCTGGGCGAAGCTCAGATGCTTGTCCCGCATCTTGCGATAGATCGAATACAGTGTCTTCTCGCGGCCCGCGATCCGGACTGCAAGATGGCTCGCCTGGAACACGGCCTGGACATCGCGTTCGACCTTCTGGAGCAGGTCGCGTCGCCGGTTTCGCGCCTTCGAGACGGCCTTGTCCAGAACGCCGTACCGCCACGGCTTGAGGTGGCGAAAGGCCAGATCCTGCAGCTCCCGGTAAGTCTGGTTCAGACCCAGGCGGTGCGCAATCGGGACATAAATTTCAAGTGTTTCCGATGCGATCCGCGTCCACTTTTCACGTGGCACATCGGCCAGTGTGCGCATGTTGTGGGACCGGTCGGCCAGCTTGATCAGGATCACCCGCACATCGCGGGCCATGGCCAGCAACATCTTGCGGAAAGATTCGGCCTGATTTTCTTCTCGTGTGGTGAATTGGACTTTTTCGAGTTTGGTGAGCCCGTCGACCAATTCCGCGACGGGGGCGCCGAACCGCTCGATCAATTCAGCCTTTGTGATGCCACAGTCTTCAATGGAATCGTGCAGCAGCGCCGCCATCAGGGACTGGGCGTCGAGTTTCCATTCCGCGCACTGCGCCGCCACGGCGATCGGGTGAGTGATGTAGGGCTCGCCATTGTTTCGAAGTTGCCCCAGATGAACTTCATCCGCAAAGCGATAGGCGAGCCGAATGTGTTCGACGTCCGTGGCGTCCAGGTAATCAAGCTTTGCCGTGAGCGCAGCGAAACTTGCCGCTGCGGCGTTGGCGGCGGCGGGGCTGGGCGGCGGGACTTTGCGACCCCGGGTGGGTCGATTGGGTTCCGCGGAAGCGGGATTCAGCACGGCGCTCATCCCTTAAATGTAGCGCCAGCATCGAAACTTGTTAATGCCCAAAAAAAAAGCACCGCCAGGCGGTGCTTTTTTCATGAGTCAATGGACAGAATGGCTCAGCCTGGAACCTTCTTGAGCATTTCAATGCCGACTTTGCCGGCGGCAATTTCGCGCAACGCGGTCACGCCAGGCTTGTTCTTGCTTTCAATCTTCGGGGCATGGCCCTGGCTCAACATGCGGGCGCGGTATGTGGCGGCCAGTACCAGCTGGAAACGGTTGGGAATCTTTTGAAGACAATCTTCGACAGTGATGCGTGCCATGGGGATCTCCGGGGAAGGCTAAGTGATGTTCAGTGCTTTGAAGGTATCAGCTCGAGCACGGCGTTGTGCCGAAAACCTCAGGCGTTGTGCATGAACGATCGCTTTAAGGTCGAACAACGCCCGGTCAAATAACTCGTTGATTATAACGAACTCGAATTCCCGTGCCTGAGCCATCTCAAGGGCCGCGTTTTTGAGCCGCAAGTCGATGACGTGGGTGGTGTCTTCGCCGCGCCGTTCCAGCCGCGCGCGCAATTCTTCCCAGCTGGGCGGAAGTATGAAAATCAGGACTGCGTTGGCAAACACCTTCTTGATCTGCAGCGCGCCCTGAAAATCGATTTCGAGGATGACGTCGGCGCCCTGGGCGATGCGCTCCTCGATGGCGCGCTTGGATGTTCCATAGCGCTGGCCATGGACATGCGCCCATTCCACGAAGGCTTCTCCCAGCACCATGGCGTCAAATTCCTGCTGGGAAACAAAAAAATACTCGCGGCCGTGTTTTTCCTGCCCGCGGGGCGCGCGGGTGGTGTGGGAAACCGACGGCTGGACTCGCGCATCAAGCTCCATGAGCGCTTTGACCAGGCTCGATTTGCCAGCCCCGCTGGGGGCCGCAACTACAAACAAATTTCCGGGGTAGTCCATATGAAATGGTGCTTTTTAGCTACGAAATATATAGTTTCATTCGATATTCTGGACCTGTTCGCGCATTTGCTCGATCAGGACCTTCATGTCCACCGAGACGTGCGTGAGCTCCAGCGCGGCCGATTTGGACCCCAGGGTGTTGGCTTCCCGGTGCAGTTCCTGGATCAGGAAATCGAGTCGTTTGCCGACCTCGGCGCCTTTGGTCAGCAGCCGCTCGATCTCGTCCAGGTGCGAATTCAGGCGGGTTAACTCCTCGGCCACGTCGATCCGGATGGCAAAGGCGGTCGCCTCGGTCAGGGCCCGGTCCTGGGCCAGATCGGGGGGCACCGCGCCGTCGGTCAGGGCCATGGCTTCCTTCCAGCGCTCCAGAAATCGGGTGCGCTGCTGTTCGACCAGGCGTGGAACCAGCGGCACGGCCTGCGCTGCCAGAGCCCGCAACTGTTCGACATGACCGCGCAGCATCGTGACAAGGCGCGCGCCCTCGCGTTCCCGGGCCGCCAGTAACGCATCCAGGGCGTCCCGTGCCAGGCCGGGCAGCACCTCGCTCCAGTCGGTGTCCGACCCGCTCGCGGACGTTGTGAGGCGCAGGACGTCGGCAACGGACAGCGGGGCCGCGCCCGGTAGCCAGGCCCGAACCGTGTCCTGTACAGCGTTGAGCCGCTGCAGCAGGCGCGGGCCAGGCTCGACAACGTTCCCGGCGGCAGGGGTTTCAATGGCCGCGCGAACCTCCACCTTGCCGCGTTTGAGATGCCGGGCAAGTATCTCGCGCAACGTGGGTTCGTGCTGGCGCAGCTCGTCCGGGAGGCGGAAACTCAAATCCAGAAACCGGCTGTTGACGGAGCGAATTTCCAGCCCCAGGCGCGCTGGCGCCATCTGTCGGTTTTCGGAGTCAGACCCCGTAAAAGCTGCGCCGTGCTGGGCACTGGCGTAGCCGGTCATGCTGTAAACTGGCATCGAGGCCCCGGTGATGGTGATAGCAGGTTGTGAGAATTCGGACGGAAAGTAGCCGGATTCCGCACAATGCCGCGCGGCCCGCCTCGGTCCAACTTCAGCCAAATTATGTCAAAGGTCAAGCCTGCCTCGTTGCCACCGGATACCGTCATCGGCGGATACCGGGTCGTGCGCAAGTTGTCTGCCGGTGGTTTCGGCGTGGTTTACCTGGCCATAGACAACGACGGCCAGCAGGTCGCCGTCAAGGAATACCTGCCCTCGTCCCTGGCCTCGCGCGCGCCCGGCGAACTGCTGCCGCAGGTGCAGCCCGAAAAACTCTCGCTGTACCGGTTGGGTCTCAAGAGTTTTTTTGAGGAAGGCCGCTCGCTGGCCCAGATCTCCCACGCCTCGGTGGTGAGCGTGCTGAATTTTTTCCGGGAAAACGAAACGGTTTACATGGTGATGAATTACCTGGACGGCGCCACGCTGCAGGACTTCATCATTACCGCCCGCGAATTGAAAAAACAGAAGGTGTTTCGCGAGTCCACCATCCGCTCGCTGTTCGATGAAATCTTGCGGGGCCTGCGCATCGTGCACCAGCACAAGATGCTGCACCTGGACATCAAGCCGGCCAATATTTTCATCACGGACGACAACCGCGCCGTGTTGATCGACTTTGGCGCCGCGCGCGAAGTGCTCAGCAAAGAGGGCAATTTCATCCGCCCGATGTACACGCCGGGGTTCGCCGCGCCCGAAATGTACCGGCGCGACTCCTCCATGGGCCCCTGGACCGACATCTACGCCATCGGCGCCTGCATTTACGCCTGCATGCAGGGTTACCCCCCCAACGATGCGCCCCAGCGGCTTGAAAAAGACCGGCTCTCGCTGGCCTTGTCAAGGCTGCGCGGCGTGTATTCGGACAACCTGATCGAGGTGGTCGAATGGTGCATGTCGCTGGACCCGCTGTCGCGGCCTCAGTCGGTGTTTGCGCTGCAAAAAGAGCTCAGTCGCGAAAGCGAGCGTCGCTACACCAAGCTCTCGGTGGGTGAAAAAATGCGCCTGCAGTTCGACAACATGGTGACGGACACCAAGAAAAACCTGCGCAAGGCCACTGCGTTTGGGCCCAAACCCAAATGACCCAACCCAGGCTCGCACGCACTTGTTTTCGTCCGGTCACGTTCTGTCGGGCCGGGATCGGCGCCCGGGAGGCTGAATGAAATTCTCGGTGTTCCAGATCAGCCGCAAGGGTGGCCGCGAAAAAAACGAGGATCGCATGGGCTACTGCTACACGCGGGAGTCCGGCCTTTTTGTGCTGGCCGACGGCATGGGTGGGCACCCTGAAGGCGAGGTGGCGGCGCAGCTGGCCCTGCAGACCATTTCGGCGCTGTACCAAAAAGAAGCGCGGCCCGTGGTCAACGACGTTACCGAATTCCTGGCCTCGTCGCTCATGGCCGCGCATCACCAGATCATCCGCTACGCCAGCGAAAAGGGCATGCTGGACACGCCACGCACCACCCTGGTGGCGGCCGTCCTGCAGGGGACGAGCGCGACCTGGGTGCACTGCGGCGATTCACGCCTGTACGTGGTGCGCGATGGCGAACTGCTGACCCGCACGCGCGACCATTCGTACCTTGAGCACAAAAATTCCGGGGTGATCAAGCTCACCACGCTCAACCGCAACATCCTGTTCACCTGCCTGGGTTCGCCCACCAAACCGGTGTTTGATGTCACGGGGCCGGTGACGCTGCAGCAGGGCGACAAGATCCTGCTGTGCTCGGACGGCCTCTGGGGCACGCTGGACGACCAGGAAATCGTGGGCCAGCTGGCTGCGCTCCCGGTGGCGGAAGCCGTGCCCGAACTGGTCGAGCGCGCCCTGCGCAGTGGGGGCGAACGCTGCGACAACGTGACGGTGATCGCGCTCGAATGGGAAACCCCCGACGCGTTCGAATCCACGCGCGGCATTTCCACCGACAGCATCAGCGATGGGGTTTTTGCTTCCACCATCCAGGCGGGCGTGCTGGACACCCTGGTGGACGATCTGGACGATGCGGCCATCGAGCGATCGATTGCCGAAATCAACGAAGCCATCCGGCGATCTGCAGCCCGCAAGTCCTGAGTGGCGCGCGGGCGGCCCCGGGGCTGCTTCCTCAACGACTTTCCGCCTTGGCGCCATTTCCCGCTTTCCCCTGATCTCTTCTGCTTGACCCTGCCTGACGGACCCCGACCATGACCATCCCATCCCATCGCGCCACGGGCGCGACCCCCTCGCTTCGCGGCGCGCGCGCGCCCGACCAGCTGCGCCCCGTGCGCATCACGCGTGGCTACACCATCCACGCCGAAGGCTCGGTGTTGATCGAGTTTGGCAACACCCGGGTGCTGTGCACCGCGTCGGTGGAGGAAAAAGTGCCGGGCCACAAAAAGGGCAGCGGCGAAGGCTGGGTGACCGCCGAATACGGCATGTTGCCCCGCGCCACCCACACCCGCAGTGACCGCGAAGCCGCGCGCGGCAAACAAAGCGGTCGCACACAGGAAATCCAGCGCCTGATCGGGCGCTCGATGCGCGCGGTGTTCGACCTGAAAAAGCTGGGCGAGCGCACCATCCATCTCGACTGCGACGTGCTCCAGGCCGACGGCGGCACCCGCACCGCCAGCATCACCGGCGCCTTTGTCGCGGCGCAGGATGCCGTGAACCTGCTGCTCGCGCAGGGCAGGCTGGCCACAACGCCCGTGTTGGGCCCGGTGGCGGCCATCTCGGTCGGTCTGCTCGACGGCGTGCCACTGCTTGACCTGGAATACACCGAAGACTCCACCTGCGACACCGACATGAACGTCGTCATGACCGGTGCCGGGCATTTTGTGGAGGTTCAAGGCACGGCCGAAGGCACGGCGTTTTCTCGCCGCGAAATGGACAGCCTGTTGGCCCTGGCCGAGAAGGGCATTGGCGAGCTGATCGCCCTGCAGCAGCAATCACTTCAAAAATAATAGCTAACTATCGCCATTTGACGCGGGCTAATGCCATATTTTTCATGAAAATTGTGCTGGCATCCAACAACCCGGGCAAACTGGCCGAATTGCAGGCCATGTTCGCGCCCCTGGGCGTGGAGCTGGTTCGCCAGGGGGAGCTGGGCGTGGGCGAGGCCGAGGAACCGTTTCGCACCTTTGTGGAGAACGCCCTGGCCAAGGCGCGCCACGCGGCCGGGCACAGCGGCTTGCCGGCCGTGGCCGACGACGCTGGCCTGTGCGTCGATGCATTCGACGGCCTGCCCGGCGTGGACACTGCGTTTTATGCCACCCGTTTTGGCTACGCCAAGGGTGACGACAACAACGTGCGCGCCCTGCTCGAACAGATGCGTGAGGTGGACAACCGCCGCGCCGCGCTCGTGAGCACGCTGGTGGCCGTGCGCAGCCCTGCCGACCCCGAGCCGCTGATTGCGGTGGGCCGCGTCGTGGGCGAGATCGCACGTGCGCCGGCCGGCCACAACGGCTTTGGGTTCGACCCGGTCATGTTCATCCCCGAGTTCGGCAAGACCTTTGCGCAACTCCCGGTCGAGGTGAAAAACGCCCACAGCCACCGGGGGCACGCCGCGCGCGACATGGTGCGGCTGATCCGCGAGCGCTGGATGTAACCATGGCCCCTTTGCGCGTTTGGGTGTGTACTTTGCGGGCCTTCGTGGGGGCGGCGCCTCCCGGGGGCGGCCTGTCGGAGGCTTGATGGACATCCAGCATTACCTGCGACCGGGCACGCTGCAACTGCCCAGCCTGCCGCCGCTGTCGTTGTACATCCATTTGCCGTGGTGCCTGCGCAAATGCCCTTACTGCGACTTCAACTCACATGAAATGGCGTCGGGGGCCCTGCCTGAGCAGCGGTATCTCGACGCCCTGATGGCCGATCTGGAGCAGGCATTGCCCCTCATCTGGGGCCGCACCGTGCACAGCATCTTCCTGGGCGGCGGCACCCCCAGCCTGTTTTCTCCCGAGGCCATCGACCGTTTGCTGGGCGGCGTGCGGGCGCGCCTGAATCTGGCGCCCGATTGCGAGATCACGCTGGAGGCCAACCCGGGCACCTTCGAAAAAGACCGCTTCCGGGCGTTCCGCGGCGCCGGCGTCACGCGCCTGTCGGTCGGGGTGCAGAGCTTTGACGACGCCAACCTCAAAACCATTGGCCGCGTGCACGACCGTGCCCAGGCGCTGGCCGCCGTGGAAGAGGCAAGCGAGGCGTTCGACACCTTCAACCTCGACCTCATGTACGCGCTGCCAGGGCAGACACTGGCCGCGCTCGAACAGGACGTGCGCACCGCGCTGGCGCTTGCGCCGCCGCACCTCTCGATCTACCACCTGACGATCGAGCCCAACACCTACTTCGCCAAGTTTCCGCCGCCGATCCCCGAGGACGATATCGCCTACGCCATGCTCGACCGCATCACCGAGCTGACGGGCGAGGTGGGCCTGGCACGTTATGAGGTGTCGGCCTACGCCCGCGCGGGCCATCGCTGCCATCACAACCTCAATTACTGGCGGTTCGGCGATTACCTGGGCATCGGGGCCGGCGCCCACAGCAAGCTCAGTTTTCCGCACCGCGTGGTGCGACAGGTGCGTTTTCGCGACCCCCGCGGGTACATGGACAACGCGCTGGCGGGCCATGCGCTGGCGCAGGACGAAGAGGTCGCCCGTGCTGACCTGTCGTTCGAATTCATGCTCAACGCGCTGCGCCTGAGAGACGGGTTCGCACTGCAGGATTTTTCAGACCGCACCGGGCTGGCCATCACCGCCATCCAGCAGCTCCTGGAAGAAGCCGAACGCAAGGGCCTGATCGAGCGGGACTTCGCACGCGTCACGCCCACCGCCCGGGGCTTTGACTTTTTGAACGACCTGCAGTCGCTGTTCCTGGCGGGCAGTTAAAATCGCGTTCCACACTGCGGAGAGTTGGGTGAGTGGTTTAAACCAGCAGTCTTGAAAACTGCCGACGGGTAACCGTCCGTGAGTTCGAATCTCACACTCTCCGCCAGGCCTGCGGCCTGGATCAAACCTCAAGTCCCTTTTTCAACAGCTTCTGGATCAGCTCGCGACGCTGCTGCTCGGCCGCGCTGTCGCCACCCTGGTACACCAGCGCACCCGACGAATACGTGCTGCCGTAGGTGAGCGTCAGGTTGACCACCTGGCCCAGGGCCGACAGAAAAAGTGTGTCGGAAAGCGCGGCCAACGGATGCACGAATGCGCTCCACAGCGTGCCCTTGGCGATGGCATACCGGGCGTCCAGCGTGCTGTCAAAGTTGGCTTGCATCAGGCGGTGCAGCCGGTCCGGCGGCAATGTGTCGGTCTTGGCGACGGCGGAGATGATGCGCATGCGACCGGCTTTTTCATCGGTGATCACGGCGACCGGGCGACCGTCCACGGTGAAGGTCCAGAATCCGGGCCGTCCCTGGGCGTTGCCGTCGATGCGCCGGATGAGCGTTTCGAGCCGCGCGTTGGTCATGCCCGGCACTTGCTCCGCGGCGGCGGGGGGCGGAGGGGCGCCGGGTTCGTCGGCCGCGAATGTGGCCGTTGCCAGCAGCAACAGAATGGCCGCCAGCCATGGGCGCCGGTTTCCTGTCGGGGTGAAGATCATGTGTTGTTCTCCGGGTGGGGTGGATCGGTCGAAGGAAGAGGGTTTCCATACCATGCCAGCAACGCGGGCGGCAGTGGTGTGTCGATCAGGAGGCAGAGCATGCGCAGGGCATCGGCCAGCCCGGCCGTCAGCCGCAGTGGGGCTGCGGTGGCATGTTCGAGCCACGCCTTCAGGAGGGCTGGCCGCATGACCGCCGACAGTTCCTGCAACGGGCGCAAGGCCTGTCCGATGGACGCGAGATCGGCACGTCCGTGGGGCGCGGCGGGTGGCAATGCCAGGTGCAGGCGGATGGATTCGACCCAGGCGATTTTCTGTTCAGGTGGTGTGCCGGGCGCCAGCTGGGTCGCGAGCAGGGCGGTGAAGGTCTGGATGGAGGGGGCGGCGTCCTGCAGGCTGCGTCGTCGCACTTCGCGTGTCAAAACCACCGGCTGCAGGCCGAGCAGGTGGTCGATCAGCAGGCAGGTCAGCAGCTCGCCCGCCGTCACGGTCCGGTCGGAAGCCACGATGTGGTGCGCGTGCCGGCGCAGGGTCGTTTTTTCGCGGGAGGCCAGGGCTTCGCAGCGCGTGAGCAGGCGCTCCATCCACGGCAGGCGCTGTGTGGGGGGCAATGCCCAGACCGTCCGAAGAATCGATTCGCGCGCCGGTGTGATGGCCACGGCCTGGCGCCAGGCCTCCATTTCCGGCTCGGCATCGTGGCGGACGAGAAAGGCCAGGGTGGCCGAAATCAAGTCGTCTGGCATGGCGTAACCCAGCAGCGGCTGCAAGGCGTCCTGGGCGGCAGCGCATGGGTCGCCCAGGACCGGCTCAGGATCGGCCGTGGCAAGGGGGGCACCGGCCGGATGGGAAGGTGCCGCGGGTGCCACGGGCGTGACCGGGGCCGTGTCAGAGGTGAAAAAAACCACGCCTTCGTCCCGTGTCGGCGCGACGTCCGTTTCAGGGCGCAGCATATCGGCGGGCAGCGGGGCGGTGGGCCGGCCAAAAATGCGTGCCAGCCGGTCGGCCAACGGTGGATGGGTGGCCAGCCAGCCGCCGCGCTCGAAGATGGTGGACGACAGCATCAGGTGCGACACCAGTTCGGCGTTGGCGTCCCTGATCCCGGCATGGCCCGCCTGCACCTGGGCGGCAATCTTGCGCAATGCGTTGCCAATGCCCGCGGGCTGACGGGTGTACTGGATGGCCGACGCGTCCGCCAGGAATTCGCGCTGGCG
>JBGSNW010000029.1:0-2562 GCA_041739435.1 Burkholderiaceae bacterium | reverse complement strand
GCCGCCGCTGCCCGAAGGCGCCCTGCAGTGGGCGCCACCGCGCAGAATCGTCTACGTCAGCTGCAACCCCGCCACCCTGGCCCGCGACGCCGGCCTGCTGGTGCACCAGGCCGGCTACCGCTGCAGCTTTGCGGGGGTCGTCAACATGTTCCCGCACACGGCGCATGTGGAGAGCATGGCGGTGTTTGATCTGGAAGCGGGGTGATTTCGATGGCGCGACTTCGCCGCGGGGAGCCTGCACGGGTCCGCGCATGCCGCAAAATGGATCGGCGCCTTCCAGGCCGTGAAGCCGATGAGGCCATGATTTGACGTGACAGTCAGCGGATGACCGCTGCCAGCAGCAACTCGCGCCGTGCGGCGATCTCTTGCGCCCAGCCGTCGATCATCGCGACGAAGCGCTCGCCCTCGAAGTCTTCGAGCGCCAATTCGCCCGAGGCGTTCAATGCGGTCAGTGTGTAGCTCACCCGTACATCGGTGCGCTGGGCGTCGAGCGCGACGCAATGCACCTCGACGAGGCCGGTGCGCGAGGCCGGGGTACAGCGCAGGTAGCGCGAGCGGTGGGCCGCGCGGTCGAAGTCCGCCAGGGTCCAGATGGTCAGGTCATCGTTCTGGCCCGTGGTGAAGACCATGCCGACTTCGGTGCGGCCGTCGGCAGGGTGGATGTAGGTCGGCTGCCAACCGTTGACCCACAGTTCCTCGCCCGCCGGCGTGAAGAACATGAAGGTCTGATCGACTGGGGCGTCAACGACGATCGAGTGGGAGGAATGCAGATGGCGTGGCATGAAGAATCCTTGTTGTTTCGTTCAGTTGACGAGTTGACATCGTTGCCACGACCCCAGCCCGACCACCAGGGGCGGCGCCCCGCCCGCAACAAAAAAGGGCCCGAAGGCCCTTTTTTTGTCTGCCGCAGCGCGGCAAGGATCATTCCCGTTCGCCACCCATGATGCCCAGCAGCGCCAGCAGGCTCTGGAACACGTTGACAACGTCCAGGTACAGGGCCAGCGTGGCGCTGATGTAGTTGGTTTCGCCGCCGTCGACGATGCGCTTGAGGTCGTACAGCATGTAGGCGCTGAATATGCCGATGGCCATGACCGAGATGACCATCATGCCGACGGTGGAGCCGACAAACACGTTGATGATGCCGCCGACGATCACGGCCAGCGCACCCACAAACAGCCACTTGCCCATGCCCGAGAGGTCGCGCTTGATGACGCTGGACAGGCTGGCCATCACGAAGAACACGCCGGCCGTGCCGCCAAATGCGGTCATGACCAGCTCGGGCCCGTTCTTGAAGCCCAGCACCATGGCGATCAGGCGCGACAGCATCAGCCCCATGAAGAAGGTGAAGCCCAGCAGCACCGGCACGCCCGCGGCCGAATTCTTGGTTTTTTCGATGGCATAGATGAAACCGAAAGCGCCGCCGAGAAAGACGATCAGCCCCAGGCCCCCACTGAGCGAACGGGTGATGCCCGTGGCCACGCCGAGCCAGGCGCCGAGCACGGTGGGGACGAGGCTCAGGGCGAGCAGCCAGTACGTATTGCGCAGCACCTTGTTGCGCTGCGCCGCCGGCACGCCGTAGCCAAGGCCGGAAGTGTCGAGGGTTTGTACACGGTCGTTCATTGCATGCATCTCCTGTGAATCTGCAAAACGCAGATGCGGTCATTTTAGGGGTGTTCAAGCCGGGGGGCCAAACCGGCGCCATGGCATGGCCTGCAATTTTGTATGGATACCTTTGCCTGCGGGCGGGGCAATGGGCAGCGCGCCAGCCGTTATCCTTGCGCGGTTGTCAACTGAACGGATTTCTCCATGAAAAACAAAGCTTTCCTTGAACTGGCCGACGTCAAGGCCATTGCCGCCGCCGCCGAGGCCGAAGCGCTCCGGAACCAATGGGCCGTGAGCATTGCCGTGGTGGACGATGGCGGCCACCTGCTGTGGCTGCAGCGGCTGGACGGCGCGGCGCCGATTTCGGCCCACATCGCACCGGCCAAGGCCAACACCGCCGCGCTGGGTCGGCGCGAAAGCAAGGTGTACGAAGACGTGATCAACGGCGGCCGGGTGTCGTTCCTGAGCGCACCCGACCTCAAGGGCCTGCTCGAAGGTGGCGTGCCCATCCTCAAGGACGGGCAGTGCCTGGGCGCCGTGGGCGTGAGCGGCGTGAAGTCCACCGAAGATGCGCAGATTGCCCGGGCCGGGATCGCGGCGCTGGGTTTGTAACGCGCATTGAATACTATTTAATTAATAGCAAACCATCGCCATTTGACGGGGGCTGAAGGCCTAAAAGGCTTGAAAAATGCCCAACAGCCACCAACAGTCACCAACAACTGCCCGCAGCCGCGCCAGCCTCCTGCGGACCGTTGGGGGACGAGGGTCACTTGGTGAGGATCAGCTTGCCGAGTTTGGTGGCCTGCAGCCGGTATACGGCGCCCTGGTGCACGATGTCCACCGACCGGGCGCCGCCCAGCAGGGCTTGGCTGTCCACGGCGGGCCGCGCGGGTGTGGCCTGCGGGCGCACCACCCGCGCCGGTTCGGGCGCGGCCACGTCGGTGTGGGGGGCGGCGGGCG
>JBGSNW010000019.1:0-1627 GCA_041739435.1 Burkholderiaceae bacterium | reverse complement strand
CGATCAGCGCGCGGCTGGCCGTGACGCCGGAGACGATCTTGCGCACCTCGCGCCGCCCCTCGACCTGCAGCCCGTTGGGGCCGTGGTCACGAAAGCGCCCCGGCTCCAGCAGCTGGTCCAGCACGGCAAGCAGGGTCTGGCGATCGGTCATGGGCATGGGGCGGTCCATTGGCGTGAAACGGGTTGCTTCCCGGGTGCATGTGAAGCGCTGGCAAAGTCTGCACCGACCGCAGATTGTGGGTCAAGTTCATGGACAATCCGGGACATGAAACGATTCTGGCTCCTTTTTTCACAGGCCGTCACGGTTTTGCTGGCGGCTTATTTTGTCGTCGGGACACTCCAACCCGGCTGGCTGGGCTCGCGCCTGACCGGCGCCTCGGGTGCCGTTTCCGTGCTCCAGGCGCCGCCCCCCGACCGCACCCTGGCGCCGACTGGCAGTTTTGCAGCGGCAGCGCGCAAGGCCGCACCGGCGGTGGTGAGCATCAGCACCAGCAAGGCGCCGCAGCGCGACCCCCGGACCAACGATCCGTGGTTCCGCTTTTTTTACGGCGACCAGGGTCAGGAAGCCCAGGCCGGCCTGGGCAGCGGCGTGATCATCAGCGCCGAGGGCTACATCCTGACCAACAACCACGTGGTGGAGGGCGCCGACGAGATCGAGGTGCTGCTGAACGACCGGCGGCAAGCCCGCGCCAAGGTCATCGGGACCGACCCCGACACCGACCTGGCCATCCTCAAGATCGAGCTGGACCGGCTCCCGGTGATCGTGCTGGGCAGTTCCGACGCCTTGCAGGTGGGCGATCAGGTGCTGGCCATCGGCAACCCGTTTGGCGTGGGCCAGACGGTCACCAGTGGAATTGTCAGCGCGCTGGGCCGCAACCAGCTGGGCATCAACACTTTCGAGAATTTCATCCAGACCGACGCCGCCATCAACCCCGGCAACTCCGGCGGTGCGCTGGTGGACGTGAATGGCAATCTGCTGGGCATCAACACCGCCATTTATTCGCGCTCGGGCGGCAGCATGGGCATCGGTTTTGCCATCCCGGTGTCCACGGCCAAGATGGTGCTCGACAACATTGTGCGCGACGGCCAGGTCACACGCGGCTGGATCGGGGTGGAGCCGAACAACCTCACACCGGAGCTGGCCGAGACCTTTGGCGTGAAAGCCACCGAAGGCGCCATCGTGACCGGCGTGCTGCAGGGCGGGCCGGCGGCACAGGCCGGGCTCAAGCCGGGTGACGTGATCGTGAGTGTGGCGGGTCAGCCCGTGAACAGCGTGTCGGAGTTGCTGGCAGGGGTAGCCGCGCTGCGTCCGGGAACACCCGCCAGATTCGGATTGCTGCGACGCGAGGCGCGACTTGAAATCGACATCACGCCGGGCGTGCGCCCCCGACCCCGCACGCCTCTGGCACCGTTGAAGTAGCGGGGTTAACCGTTTTTTATAGCACCCCAAGACCATTTCACGGGGGCTAGAGGCATATTTGACTAAGGGAAATGCTGAATAAGTCCCCGATGCGGTCTGCCACTCATGATGCTCGCGCGTTATGGGTGAAGTGACTGACCGAACGGGATGCGAACGATGATGAGACAAATGACACTGGCGACGGCGAAGGGATTCGAGGTCCACGGC
>JBGSNW010000001.1:0-1825 GCA_041739435.1 Burkholderiaceae bacterium | reverse complement strand
CAGGCAGCCGCGGTGCCGAAGCCGCGGCACGCGGCGTCATCATGGCGCGGATGCGGGTGCTCGTGCCCGCCGTCGTCCCGGGTTGGCGCACTGCCCCGTTGACCGAGAACACGTCGGTGGCGTTGTTGTAGACAATCAGGTCGCCCGTCATCTCGTCATTGACCACCGTCCCGAGGTAGCGGCGCAACTGGGCGCGGCGAATCAGACGCACGGTATCGGCTTTGCTGTCGTATTCGATCAGCTCACCCTCGCCTTCCATGAACTCATCCACCGCCTCGCGCTTCTGGCGGAAAAATGCCAATGCATCAGGCGCCGCGGTCACCCGCCCGAACTGGTAGCCCTCGGAGTCCTGGCGGACCTCGACGCGGGCTCCGCGCAGCACGATGGTGCCCTTGGTGACGACTACCGCACCCGTGAATACGCTGACCTGCTTGACGTCGTCGTAGCGCAGGGCGTCGGCTTCGATGTTCATGGGCTTGTCGCGGTCGGCTTTCTCCGCCCGCGCCCAACCGGCGGTCACGGCCAGGAAGACGGCAAGCCCAAGGACGGAGAAGGTTCGAAATTGCATGGGGCACGAATCTTGCTGTGGTGTTGAACCATTGTAATGGCAGGGTTTGCCCGTGGCATGACATCGGGCCAATATAAGCAGGCCGCTTCAACGACAGAGCCCGCCGAAGCGGGCCCTGTTGCTGGCGTCAGACCGAACCAGACGGTGCTCAGGCACCTTTGCGGGTGGCTTCGATCAGGTATTCGACCACGGCCAGCGCGCGCTCCATGCTGCCAGCATGCGAGCCGTCGGTGTAATAGCGCCCTGCCACACCCAGCGCCGGCACGCCCTGCACCTGGAAAGCATCCTGCAACTGGGTTGCGCGGCGAACCTTGCTGGCCACGGCGAACGATTTGTACACTTCTTCGAACTTGGCCGGGTCCAGCCCCTGCTTGCCCGCCCAGTCGAGGATCGTGTTGTCGCGATTGATGGCCTTCTTTTCGACGTGGATGGCGTGAAATACCCTGCCGTGCAGGGCATCAAGCTTGCCCATGGCTTCCAGTGTGTAGTAGAGCTTTTGCTGCGGCTGAAAGTCGTCACGAAAGGCCACGGGAACGCGCTTGAACGCCACGTGCCGGGGTGCGGACTTGACCCACGCCTCGATCGCGGGTTCGAATGCATTGCAGTGCGGGCAGCTGTACCAGAAGAATTCGATCACCTCGACCACGCCCGACGCGGTGTCCACCGGCACGCGCTTGCCCAGGGTCAAATAATCCTTGCCTTCGCGGGGCTGAAAGCCCTGGGCCAGGGCCGGCGTCCCGGTGAAAGCGGCGGCGGTGAACGCGGTGGCGGTGGCGAGCGAAAAGTTACGACGTTTCATGTATTCCATCTCCTGTAAGTCCGTTTGGGAGCCCCCCGGGGCAAGGCAAGTTCCGGCGGTTGCGAAAAATCCATCTTTCGCGCGGCTTCAGCGCCTGCCTCAGCGCTGCACGCGCACCAGCGCCGATTCGATGTTGAGCGCGTCCAGCCGCGCCTTGGCACCTTCGGCATCGTCTCTGCGGTCAAAAGGACCCAGTCGAACGCGATACACCGTGCGCCCGGCCTGATCGCGTTCGGTCACCTTGGCTTCCAGTCCCATGAGCGAAAGCTTGGCGCGCTGGGCTTCGGCATCGTCGGCCGAACGGAAGGCGCCCGCCTGCAAAAAGTAACTGAACGGGTCGGCAGGCGCTGTTGCTGTGCGCGCCTTGACCAGATCGCCCAAGGGGTCGGCCGACGGCTTGGCCACCGGCTTGCCAGACGCGGGCGGCTCTGTCGCCGGACGACCCGCCACGGCGGGCG
>JBGSNW010000522.1:0-7271 GCA_041739435.1 Burkholderiaceae bacterium | reverse complement strand
CGTTGCCGCGGTCGCCCTGGCCAGCCTTGCTTTCACGCATGCGCTGCAGCATTTCGGTGCGGGCGGCTTTGGCCGCTGCGGCCATGACATCGCGGCTTGGGGGTTTGCCGGCGCCGCCCCAGATGGTCTGGCGGCCCATGGCAATGGGTTCGGCCTTCTCGCCGGGTTCGGGGCCGAAGCCGTCGATCAGCTGGACGGCGATCTGCTGCTTGGTGAAGCGTTCGATGTCCATCATGAAGCCTTCTTCGTCCAGGCAGACCAGGCTCACGGCGGCGCCGTCGTTGCCGGCCCGGCCGGTGCGGCCGATGCGGTGGACGTAGTCTTCGCTGACGTTGGGAATTTCGTAGTTCACCACGTGCGGCAGCTCGTCGATGTCGATGCCGCGCGCGGCAATGTCGGTGGCCACCAGGGCGCGAATGTCGCCGCTCTTGAAGCCGGCCAGTGCCTGCGTGCGCGCCGACTGGCTCTTGTTGCCGTGCAGCGCCATCGCGCTGATGCCGTTCTTTTCAAGGAATTCGGCCACATTGTTGGCGCCGAACTTGGTGCGGGTGAACACCAGCACCTGGCTCCAGTCGTGCTCCTTGATGATGTGCGCCAGCAGCGCCTTTTTCTTGCCGCGGCCCACGGGGTGGATCACCTGCGTGATGCGCTGCACCGTGGTGTTGCGCGGTGTCACCTGAATGCTCTGCGGGTTGTGCAGCAGATTGGCGGCCAGATCGCGGATTTCGTCGCTGAAGGTGGCCGAGAACAGCAGGCTCTGCTTGTCCTTGGGCACCAGCGCGAGGATTTTCTTCACGTCGTGGATGAAGCCCATGTCGAGCATGCGATCGGCCTCGTCGAGCACGAGCGCCTGCACTGTCGTGAGGTCCAGGAAACCCTGCTGCTGCAGATCGAGCAGTCGGCCTGGAGTGGCCACGAGGATGTCCACGCCACTTTTGAGCCTGCTGATCTGTGGGTTCATGCCGACCCCGCCAAACACCACGGTGGAGCTGATTTCGAGGTATTTGCCGTAGGTCTTGAACGACTCCTCGACCTGGGCGGCGAGTTCGCGTGTGGGTGTCAGGACCAGGACCCGGATGCCGCGGCCGCCGAACTTGTTCTTGGCCACGGCCGTGGTGCTGAGCTTGTGGAGCAGTGGCAGCGCGAACGCGGCGGTTTTGCCGGTTCCGGTCTGGGCACCGGCCAGCAGGTCGTGGCCGTCCAGAACGGCGGGAATGGCCTGTGCCTGGATGGGGGTTGGGGTTTCATAGCCTTGCTCGTGCACGGCTTTCAGGATGGCAGGAGCCAGCTTCAGATCATCAAAGTTCATAGGAGTGCGCCCGTCCGGGGCGCAGGGGGTTATCGGCCTGTTCCGGTGCCAAAAAGCACTGGGCCAGTCATAGGCTGATGAGGGTCAGGGTGGGCGATGTATGCGGAGATACGGCCCCAGCAGGGTGCTGATGTCAAGGCAACTGGAGGCCCCAACAGCCCGTATTGTCGCATGGGCGGATAATTTGGGGTTTTGGACCCCGATAACCGCATCCCGGTTACGTCAGTAAATTCACACAATGGCTCAATACGTTTTCACCATGAACCGCGTCGGCAAGATCGTTCCGCCGAAGCGCCAGATCCTCAAGGACATCTCCCTCAGCTTTTTCCCGGGCGCCAAGATCGGCGTGCTGGGGCTCAACGGTTCCGGCAAATCCACGCTGCTGAAAATCATGGCGGGCCTGGACACCGAGATCGAAGGCGAAGCCACGCCGATGCCGGGCCTGAACATCGGCTATCTGCCCCAGGAGCCCAGGCTCAACCCCGAACATACCGTGCGCGAAAGCGTGGAAGAGTCCATGGGGGAGGTGTTTGCCGCCAAGGCCAAACTGGAGGAGGTCTACACCGCCTATGGCGAGCCGGACGCCGACTTTGACGCCCTGGCCGCCGAGCAGGCGCGGCTGGAGGCCATCATTGCCACCGCCGGCACCGATTCCGAGCATCAGCTCGAGATCGCCGCCGATGCGTTGCGCCTGCCCCCGTGGGATGCAAAAATCAGTGTGCTGTCGGGCGGGGAAAAGCGCCGCGTGGCGTTGTGCCGCCTGCTGCTGTCCAAGCCCGACATGCTGCTGCTGGACGAGCCCACCAACCACCTGGACGCCGAATCGGTGGACTGGCTGGAGGTGTACCTCAAGCGTTTTTCGGGCACCGTGGTGGCCATCACCCACGACCGCTACTTCCTGGACAACGCCGCGGAGTGGATTCTCGAGCTGGACCGTGGTGCCGGCATTCCCTGGAAAGGCAACTACAGCACCTGGCTGGAGCAAAAAGGCGATCGCCTGGCCAAGGAGCAAAAGTCCGAGGAAGCTCACGCCAAGGCCCTGAAGAAAGAGCTGGAATGGTCGCGCCAGAACCCCAAGGCGCGCCAGGCCAAGAGCAAGTCGCGCCTGGCCCGGTTCGAGGAACTGAGCGATGTGGAATACCAGAAGCGCAACGAAACGCAGGAAATCTTCATCCCCGTGGCCGAACGCCTCGGGCAGCAGGTGATTGAATTCCACAACGTCAGCAAGTCTTTTGGCGACCGTGTGCTGATCGACAACCTGAGCTTCACCATCCCCCCGGGCGCCATCGTCGGGATCATCGGCCCCAACGGCGCGGGCAAGTCCACGCTGTTCAAGCTGATTGCCGGCAAGGAACAGCCCGACAGTGGCCAGGTGGTGATCGGCTCCACCGTCAAGATGGCCTTCGTGGACCAGCACCGCGACGAACTTGAAAACCAGAAAACCGTGTGGGAAGACGTGTCGGGTGGGCTGGACATCCTGACCGTGGGCAAGTTCCAGATGCCCAGCCGCGCTTACTGTGGCCGCTTCAACTTCAACGGCGGCGACCAGCAAAAGCGCGTGGGCACGCTGTCGGGGGGGGAGCGCGGCCGCCTGCACCTGGCCAAGACACTGATTGCCGGCGGCAATGTGCTGATGCTGGACGAGCCGTCCAACGATCTGGACGTGGAAACCCTGCGCGCGCTCGAAGATGCGCTGCTGGAGTTTGCCGGTTCGGTCATGGTCATCAGCCACGACCGGTGGTTCCTGGACCGTATCGCCACCCACATCCTGGCCGCCGAAGGCGACAGCCAATGGACCTTCTTCAACGGGAACTACCAGGAATACGAAGCGGACAAGAAAAAGCGCCTGGGTGAGGAAGGTGCCAAGCCCAAACGCATGCGCTATAAAGCTCTCAAGTAGTTCTGCCGAAGAGTGGTTATGTCCGATACTGTCCGCCCCACAGCCCAGGCCACGGCATTTGACGCCTGCGTCCAGCAGGCCGCCGCGGCGGGGCGCACGCTGATGGCGCGCCTGATTGAAGCGGCCCGGCAATCCATGCGCCTGCGTGCGGGGGCCACCGACGTGATGACCGAGCGCAATGATCTGGTCGAGGCGCTCCGGCTGCTCGGACAGAACGAGGCCATGATGGGGGAGCGCTACCCACTGGAATTGATGGCCGCGTTTTCGGACGCCATGCGCGGTGCTGCAGGAAAAGCTGCCAGTGCAGGCCCCATCAGCTTTGATCAACTCGAACTGATGGACGAAAGCCAGGTGCAAGAGCGGGTTGAGGGAGCGCGGGCACTGCAATCGGTCATGATGGCGTCCGAGCGGGAGCTGGCCGAATTCAATGCCCTGATCTGTTCCGCGCAGGGTCTCAAGACAGTCCAGGTCGAACGCAACCCACTGCGGCCCGAAGTGTACGTTCGCACGCTGCAAACCCTTCTTCGTGCGTTGGGGATCCCCGTGGCGGTGCGGTTGCGGTGGATGCAGCATTTCGGACCGGCTCTTGGCACTGAGCTGAGCAGGGTGTACGAGAAGCTGACGCTGGATTTGCGCAGCAAAGGGGTGGCCGCCGCCGCGTATGTCATCACGCCCCTCCGCTCCACGGCTGGCGGTGGGACGGCCCCGGGGCAAGTCTCGGGCGGGCGGTCAGCGCCTGCGCAGGCACGCCTGACCGTCGATCAATTGCGCCGTTTGATGGCTGGCGAACTGGCACCTGCCGACGGCCGCAAGCATGCGTCCGTCGGTTCGCGAGAAGGCCCCGGGACGGATTTTCTCCACACGGTGCCCGCGGCGTTCGAAGCGCTGGAAGAGATGAAGCAGGTCGACACAGCGGTTGGCCGGATCGCCAGGCGCCAGGCCTCCGCAGTGGTTCCTGGCGCGGTCGGTGGTGACGAGCGCGAACTGCTCCGCCAATCGGCAACGGCGGTCGGGCAGGCGCTGGGGTTGGAGGTGGTCACGCTCATGATTGAAAACCTTGTTCATGATGATCGCCTGCTGGCGCCGGTGCAGGACGTGGTTCGGCAGATGGAGCTGCCGCTAATGCGGCTGGCCTTGGTCGATCCACGGTTTTTCAGTGACCGCAAACACCCGGCCCGTGCATTGCTGGAGCAGATGACGCAACGCAGTCTGGCGTTTCGTACTGTCGATGACTCTGGTTTCGACAGTTTTATTGGGGCGTTGCGCGCTGAAATGGCGGTGCTCTGCACCGAGCCGATTCACGACGCAACGCCATTTGCAGCCGCCCTGGGTGTGCTGGGGACAACCTGGGAATCGCTGGAAAAGCACGAGCGCGAGCGGCGTGACCGGGCTGTACAGGCTCTTTTGCACGCCGAGCAGCGCAGCATGCTGGCCGAAACCTTTGCCCGTGAATTCCGGACCGCCAATGCAAACGCCTCCATTCCCGATGAGGTGTTCGATTTTGTGTGCGGACCGTGGGCCCAGGTGGTGGCCGAGGCACGAATTTCCGATCGCAATGCTTCGGTTGATCCCAACGGGTATCTGGCCGTGGTGGAAGACTTGATCTGGAGCATCCGCGACGATCTGTTGCGGGCCGATCTGGACCGTCTTGCCGGGTTGATTCCGACGGTTGTCGAACGTCTGAAGGCGGGATTGGCCTCGATCAGTTATCCCGATTCGCGTTCAGCCGGATTTTTCAATGTGCTCATGGAACTGCACCAGCAGGCGTTGAAGCCGCAACGCATGTTTGCGCGCCGTGCGCGTGCGCTGGTTCGCACCACGCGGGAGCAGCTCGAAGCCCGGTTTTCCGCCGCCGATGCCGACCGCATGTGGCTGGCACCGTCGGAAGTCAAGGATTCGGGGTTTCTCGAAAGCCAGGACGCGCTGCCGGACGCCGTGCATTTTGAACGTACCCGGCCCACGGGCTACCCGGGCGACACCGGGGGTGGCGAAGCAGGGCAACAGCCCATTGATCCGGTGAGCCCGGTGGCGCTCAATGCGTGGGTGGAACTGCGCCAGGGCTCGCAATGGATCCGGTCTCGACTGACCTGGGTCAATCCTCAGGGGACGCTGTTTGTGTTCACCAGCACCGACGGTGCCACGCAATCCATGACACGCCGGGTGCTCGACATCCGGCTGGCGGCCGACGCGGTGCGTGTGCTCGACCGAGCCGTGGTGGATTCGGCGCTGGATGCCGTGGCCAACCTGGCTTTGCGCAACAGCCTGGACCTCAGGCTTTGAGCAAGCGGCGGCGCACCAGCTGAATGTGGTTGCGCAGCGCGTACAACTCGTCGGTGTATGACAGCGGAACGGTGATTTCGCTCACCCGCGCCTCCAGCGTATCCAGTTCGGCAATCAATTCAGGCCCGGAGCTGGAGGGCGCGGTGGATCGGCTTTCGATTTCCCGCAGCTTTCCATACCAACGGAACACCCTGGAACGGATCCTGAACGCATACAGGGGCGGCACGATGCGGCTCAAGGGCAGCAGCACCGCCACGATGATGCCCAGCACCAGCCACATGCGCTCGATCAGGTTGGCCAGCCAGAACGGCAAATAGCGCTGCAGCAGCGGAGGGCCACTGCGCAGGGTGCGTTCGGCCTCCTTGGACAGCGGCAGCTCGGTCAGTGCCCCACTTGGAAAATCGCCTTTGCGATTGAACCAGCCCGCACTGCCGTGTAGCGTGATGGCGGCCTGCGAAAGCAGCTGCAACAAAGCCGGGTGCGTGCTGTTGCGCGTCAGCATCGAGGTGGTGGAGGCCAGCAGGTGTACATCCCGGGGCGGCACGTCGCCCGCCAGATCCACCACGCCCCGGGGCAGCACCACGGGCGTCAGGAAAGGAAAGCGCCGCGAATAAGCCTCGCTTTGCGCAAAGTCGAGCAGATGGACGCCGGGTGTCTGCAGCAGCATCTGCACCATCAGCGCTTCGGGGGCCGAGGCGAAGACAATCACGTCGAGTTCGCCGTTGAGGAATGCCACCGTCGCGGGCGTCTGGGCCAATTGACTCAACTGAATGGATTCCGCGTCGACCCGATTGGCCTCCAACAGTCTGGCCATGAGACGGGGTACGCCGCTGCCCGGCGTGCCGACGTTGACGTTCAGGCCCTTCAGTTCGGTCAACGACGTCAGCGCCAGCAGTGGTTGCCTCGTGGACATCGTGCGCTCTCCAGCCCCGGGCCGAGTCGCGTTCGCGCGCCGAGCCACCTTGCCCAGGGCGTCTTCGCGGTAAAACATCCAGACCGGCTCGACGAACAGGCTTCCCAGCGACTGCAGGTTTTCATCGTCGCCGGACGTGGCGTCATGGCTGCCGCCCTGTACAAAGCCGACGTCGGCCTTGCCGTCGCGCAGCAACTGCAGGTTGGCCGACGAGCCCTCGCTGGGCAACAGCACCACCTCGATGCCATTGGCGGTCAGCAGCTTGGCGTAGCGTTTGCCGAATTCGTCGTAAGCGCTCTGGGCGGGGCCGGTCGCGAGCACCACGCGTTGGGGCGGGGTGGGGTCCAGCCACCAGAAAGCCGCCACCAGCAAGGCAATGGCCAACAGCACAAACGGCCCGGCGGAAACCAGCAGGTCGCGCAGCGACAAAAGGGTGTAGCGCAGCGTGCGGGTCATGTTGGTTCCCTCAGCGCAACGGTCGGTTCATGGCGTGAAGCTCGGTTGCGCAAGGCAGGGAGAGTGCGCCCAGCGTCAGGCTGCCCGCTGCCTGTACCGCGCGCAGCACGGCGCGGGCGGTGGCTTCCGCGGCCATGGTGCCCAACAAGGTCATGCCAGCGGTTTTCCCGGATGCTCCCGTGGCCAGCGCGAACAGTGTGTCCCCGTCGGACAGGGTGTGCACCGGGTTGATGCTGCGGGCCAGCCCGTCATGGCCCATCGTCGCGAGGCGCCGGGCTTGTGCCTTGGTGATGACGGCGTCGGTGGCGATCACGCCGATGGTGGTGTTGGTACCGGCCAATAGAGGAGCGTGAGGCTGCTCGCCCCGCAAGAGCGCGCGGCGGCTGTCGAGCAGGGCGTTGCCGTCTACGGTG
>JBGSNW010000469.1:0-1774 GCA_041739435.1 Burkholderiaceae bacterium | reverse complement strand
GGCCAGCGCCCCGCCGCCCGTGTTGTGCCCGACCATGCCCATGTACCTGATCTGGCACGCCCGCTACCAGCAGGACGCGGCGCATCAGTGGCTGCGCGCGCAGCTGCAAGCCGTGGTGGCGCCGGTGATGGCCCGGGTGCGGGCTGTCACCTCGGGGTAACAGTGGTGTCTTGTGTGACTCAAGTCCTCAAGTTGTGCCGTCGCGCGGCCGAAAAGCCTTGCACAGAGACTGCTTGCAAAGCCCGCCATGGAACACACCAGCTACAACGAAATCCGCGAAAGCGCCCGCTCCTTCATGGCCACGGCCCAGCCGGCACCCGACGCCAGCGGCCCCGACGCCACGCTGTGTGAATGCATCGCACCCTACGGCTACATCCTGCGCACGGTGCAGCGCAAATGGGCCACCAGCGAACTGGACGAGTTTTTGCACGGCCTGATGAAGGAAAGCGCCGAAACCGCCCACCGCGGCTTCGAGCTGATCGACTTCGTGGCCGCCGAGGCCCTGCTGGGGCTGATGAAAGCCAACGTCCACGCCATCGAACTCAAAGCCAGCCAGGGCACGCCCGCGGCGGTACGCCATTGGCACGATGGTTATGTGGCTTGATTGTTCACGTTTTTCATAGCAAACTTTTACCATTTGACGGGGGCTAATGGCCAATTTTGCTTGAAATCTGGTGCCTGCGGGCCCGCCGGGCGGCAACGGCTCGGGCGTCCCCACAGCGGGAGGCACTTCGTCCGCACGGACGTCGATCAATCGGTCACACCACTCCAGCGCGGAGCGCGCTTTTCAAGAAAGGCGCTGACACCTTCACGGCCATCGGGGGCATTGAAGCCGCAGGCCATGCCGGCGCTGGTGGCAGCGTAGGCGGCCGTCACGTCCATGTCGAGCTGCTCGTAGAACAGGCTTTTGCCCTGGGCAATGGCGCCGGCCGACTTGCTGGCAATGCGCATGGCCCAGCGGGTGGTTTCGGCCTCCAGCGCCTCGGGCGGCACTACCCGGTTGACCAGGCCCATTTCAAAGGCGCGCTGCGCGGGAATCAGCTCGCCGGTGAGCAGCATTTCCATGGCGTGTTTGCGCGCCACGGCACGGCCCAGTGCCACGGCGGGGGTGGAGCAAAACCCGCCGATGTTCACGCCGGGCGTGCCAAATTGGGCGGCTTCGGAGGCGATGGCCAGATCGCAGGTGGCCACCAGCTGGCAGCCTGCGGCCGTGGCCACGCCGTGCACACGCGCGATCACCGGCTGAGCCAGGCGGGTGAGCGTGAGCATCAGTCGGCTGCATTGCTCGAACAACGCCTGCAGCGGCGCGGTGTCGGTCATGGCACTGAATTCCTTCAGGTCGTGGCCGGCGCAAAACCCACGGCCGTTGGCGGCCAGCACCACCACGCGCACGCTGCGGTCGGTCTGGACGGCGTCCAGGGCGGTTTGCAGCGCGGCCAGCATGCCCGACGACAGTGCATTGAAGCTCGCCGGACGGTTGAGCGTGAGGGTGGCCACGCCCTCTGTGTCGTGGCGCAGGACAAAAGGTTCGGTGGCGTTCATGCGGATGCCTCCCGGGGCAAAAAAGAAATTAGATCACGGCCGGGGCGGCAGCAGGCGGGCCAGCAGGCGCTGCCCTTCGTCGGCCATGGCCTGCATTTTTTCTTCCAGGGCCGTCATTTCGCTGATGAAGTGCGAAAAGCTGCTCAGGCGCTGCTGCAGCTCGGACACGCCCAGCCCGAAATCGCCCTGCGCGTCCAACCGCTCACGGGCGGCGCGCCAGGCCTCGCGGGCC
>JBGSNW010000423.1:0-2593 GCA_041739435.1 Burkholderiaceae bacterium | reverse complement strand
GCAGATGATCGCGCGGCGCAGCGGCAAGGTGCTGGTGATGGGCAGCGCCTCGGCGCTGCGTGGCATGAAACGCGCGTCCACCTACAGCGCGGCCCGTGGCGCCCAGCTGGCCTATGTGCAGGCCGTGGGCGTGGAGGTGGCGCCGCACAACGTGCAGGTCAACGCCATCGCGCAGAATTTCGTGGACAACCCCACTTACTTTCCGCCCGAGGTGCAGGCCAACCCCAAATTCCAGGAACGGCTCCAGCGCGAGGTGCCACTGGGCCGGCTGGTGTCGGCGCAGGAGGACGTGGCGTTTGCCGCCTACCTGTGCAGCGACGCCGCCAACTGCTTTGTGGGGCAGGTGTTCCCGGTGTCGGGAGGGTGGGCCGTGCGTTGATTTTCCCGTCACCGTCGGGGTGACCAAGGGTCGGATTCAAACCAGAAGGAGTGTTTCATGTTTGCAAGGCAATGGATGGGCTGGGTTCTTTCCCTCACGCTGGCGGCGCTGCTGCCCGCGGGGGCGTGGGCGCAAAAGGCGGACGCCGGCACGCGCACGGTCAAGGTCAGCCAGCCGTTTGACACGGTGGTGTCGCGGCTTGAAAAGTCGATAGAAGCCAACAAGATGGGCCTGGTGGCACAGGCCAGCGCGAGCCGGGGTGCGGCGGGCCGTGGCATCAAGATCCGTGGCAACGCGGTGCTGATGGTGTTTCGCAACGACTACGCGGTGCGCATGCTGGCGGCCAGTGTGCCCTCGGGTTTTGAGGCGCCGCTGCGCATCTACGTGACCGAAGGCGCCGACGCCTCAACCAGTGTGAGCTGGCGCACGCCCAGCGCGGTGTTCGGCCCCTACGGCAGCGCCGATCTGGACGCCATGGCCCGCGAGCTGGACCCGATTTTCGAGAAGATCGTGCGCGACGCCACGGGCGGCTGAACGCGGGCCGCCTTCAGGAAGAGGGCGGAACCCCTTTGCGTGCCAGTTCGAACACCAGGCAGGTGGTGGTGGCGTGCGCGTACAGCGTGCCGTCGGGCCCCACCAGGCGTGCCTCGGCGGTGGCCAGTTGGCGGCCGCAATGCAGCACCTTGCCCTCGGCCCGCACGCGCGTGACCTTGGGCGTGATGGCCTTCACCAGATTCACCCCGAGCTCGGCCGTGGTGTAGCCTCGGCCGGGCGGCATCAGGGTGTGCACGGCGCAACCGAGCGCCGAATCGAGCAGCGTGGCGTACCAGCCGCCATGCACGCCGCCCATGGGGTTGAGGTGCGCCGGGCCCGGCGTGCCCTGGAAGACCGCGCGGCCTTCGCCGACGTCGATCAGCATGAAATCCAGCGTTTTGGCGATGGGTGCGTAGGGGATCTGGCCGGCCAGCATGGCCTGCATCAACGCAAGGCCGGATTGGCCGGCGACCTGGTCGGGTGGCGTCACGCCCGGGCCGGGGCCCGCGTTCAGGCGCTGCAGCACGGCGGCTTCTTCAAGCAGCCAGGCTTCGAGGTGGTGGGGTTGGCTCATTCGATTTTCGGGGTGGATTGACAATACATTCTGGATCACGTGTGTGGTTGCGCCCAGGGGGGGCATGAAATTTCAACCGTCAGCGTGACAAACCCAGGCATCGGGAAAGTTCAGCCGACCATGGCCCGGTGCTCAGGCGGGCATGGATGCCGGACGGTGGGACCAGCGTCAACGGCCCGATCAAAGGTGCGGGCAATTCGCACCGGCCCCACTCGACCAGTTGCCCGCGCTCCAGTCCGATCCAGCGCAGTGTTTTTCGTGCAGTATCGGGCACAAGTACACCGGTTCGACCGGCCAGCGAAGCCACCGCGCCAAGACGCAGTTCTGGCGAGCCGTACACGTGGTTGGATACACCGCCCAATGTGGCCACAACCGCCAGTGTCCGCCCCTGGCGTCGGTACACACGCAATTCTCCGGCAATGTGCGGGGTTACCACGGCCACCACTTCTGCCTGGCCGTCGCCATCAAGATCGGCGACATCCACCGGGTTGAGCCAGCGCATGGGCGTCCCGATCGCGGACGATTCGGCCACCGTTTGCAGGCCAGTCCCCGCCAGTCCGAACAACACCAGCCGGGCTCCCCGTTCGCGATGGCTGACGATGGTCAGGATCTGCGCCGGGGCCTGCGGCGTCAGTCGAACGACGCGCGGCGCAACGTCTTCAAAAACCTGGTCATCGTCCAGCGTCAGTGAGGTGTGTCCGCCATCGGACAGCGTGACGGACAGTCGCGCGTACTCATGCGGAACCCCGGCTGCAAAATGGCCATATCGGTTGACGGGAGCTTCATAGCCCGCTGTCACCAGTGAAGCTGCGTGCACGGTGTGGACCAGGGCCAGGGCGCCCACGACCAATGCGAGACACGCGCTGAAAGCGGACATGGTCTTCAAGGCCTTCTACACCGGCACGGTGTAGTTCAGCGTCATGCGCCCGCCGTCGACCACCACGATCTCGCCCGTGACATAGCTGGCGGCGTCGCTGGCCAGCCAGGCCACCACGTCGGCCACTTCGGACGGCTCGCCCAGCCGCTTCATGGGGGTGCGGCTCAGGATGCGGGCCTTGGCTTCGTCGCTGGTCAGCACGGCCTGTGCGGCCAGCTCGGTGGCGATG
>JBGSNW010000402.1:0-2503 GCA_041739435.1 Burkholderiaceae bacterium | reverse complement strand
ACATCGGCCTCGGTCATGGGGCCGGCCGCGCAGCGCGTCCAGAGCGTGCGCATGACCTCGTCCAGCGTGGTGGCTCTGCCGTGTGCGCCGGCGCGACGCAGCGAGAGGTCAAGACACAGCGCCACCAGCGCGCCCTTGGTGTAGTAGCTGATGGTGGCGTTGGGCGTGTTTTCGTCCTGCCGGTAGTACTTGACCCAGGCGTCAAAGCTGGCCTGGGCCACCGATTGCACCTGGCGTCCGGGTGCCTGCTGCACCTGGTTGATGGTCTTGTTGAGCAGCTTCAGGTAGCCCGTGTTGTCCAGCAGTCCGGCGCGGCGCAACAGCAGATCGTCGTAATAACTGGTGAAGCCCTCGAAGAACCACAGCAGCTCGGTGTAGTTCTCCCGGTCGTAGGCGTAGCGGGTGAATTCCGCCGGCCGCAGGCGCTTGACGTTCCAGGCATGGAAGTACTCGTGGCTGATCAGGCCCAGCAGGGTGACGTAACCCTCGCTCTGTTTGGGCTCGCCCAGGCGCGGCAAATCCTTGCGGGTACAGATCAGCGCTGTGGAATTGTGGTGTTCCAGGCCGCCGTAGCCGTCGTCCACGGCGTTGAGCAAAAAAACGTAGCTCCCGAAGGGCGGACTGTGGACGCCGCGTGTGCCGACCTTCGGGCCATGCCAGAAGCGCAGTGCGGTTTCACAGATCTTGCGGGCGTCGGCCAGCAGTCGCTCGCCGTCGAAAGAAGCACTGGCGCCGGCCACAACGAAACGGTGTGGCACACCGCAGGCGGTGAACGTGCCTTGCCAGAAGGTGCCCATCTCGACCGGGCAGTCCACCAGCGTGTCGTAGTCGGGGGCCAGGTAGCTGCCAAAACCCCGGGCATTGACCTTGAGCGGGGGCAAGCCCGTGGCCACGGACCATTTGCCGATGGCGGACGAGGCCGCGATTTCCAGCACCTGCGGCAGCGTCTCGTGGCCTTCGACCCGCAGGCACAGGCTGGTGCCATTGAAAAAACCACGCGTGCTGTCGAGCAGGGCCGTGCGCACCGAGTTGTCGAAGGCATAGACCTCGTAGGTCAGAGTCAGGGGGCGCGCAGGGTTGCAGGTCACTTCCCAGGTGCATTTGTCGAGTTGCTGCAACGGAACAGCGCGCCGGGCCTGGCGTGCCTGCAGGTGTTGCAGATGGCGGGAGAACTCCCGCACCAGGTAGCTACCGGGAATCCACACGGGCAGCGACACGCGTTGCCGCTGCGTGGGCTGTGCGACCGTGAGCGTGACCTTGAACAGGTGGGCGTGTTGGTCGGCCACCTCCACGCGGTAGTGAATGGCGTCGGATGGGGCGTTGGTTTTCAAGGCGCGTCCAGAAAAAGCAGGTTCAGCTTGGCCCGGGCCGGACCCGGATCCGGGCTGTGTGATGGATTGTGTCCCGGAACGGACCGACAGCCGATTCTCGCAGTCGCCAGGGCACGCAGCCCACGCGATGGCGTTCAGTTGAGTTGTTTGGCTTCGGCGAGGTACTTCTCGACCTGTTGCGGGTTGATTGCGCCGGGAACGCGCGAGCCATCCGCGAAAATCAGCGTGGGTGTACCCGTGATGCGGTATTTTTTGCCGAACTCCACGTTGCGCGTCAGTGCGCTGGTGTCACAGCTTCCGTTACCGGCAGGCACCTGATTCCGCACCATCCAGTCCGTCCAGGCCTTGCCTTTGTCCTTGGCGCACCAGATGTTCCTTGATTTTTCTTGTGAATCGGCCCCCAGGATGGGATAGAGGAACAGGTACACCGTGACGTTGTTGACCTGCTGCAGATCACGCTCGAACCGCTTGCAGTAGCTGCAGTTGGGGTCTTCAAACACCGCCAGTTTGCGTTTGCCGTTGCCGCGAACGAGCTGAAACGCGTCTTTGACGGGGAGGGCGGCAAAGTCGATGGCCGAGAGTTTCTCGACGCGCTCCTCGGTGAGGTTGCGGCGTTGTTTGGTGTCGATCAGGCTGCCCTGGATCAGGAAGTTGCCCTCGGCATCGGTGTACAGGATGTCGGTGCCGTTGATGCGCACCTCGTACAGGCCGGGCATTTCGGACTTGCGTATTTCGTCGATCTGCTGCATTTGCGGAATGCGCTCAGCCAGGTTCTTTCGGATGGTGGCTTCCTGCGCGTGCGCGCCCAATGTGACCATCAGGCATGCGGCCAGCAGCAGCGGCTTGAGAGGGCGAAGGGCAGTGCGTGTGTTCATCATGTTCCTTTGGCCGAGGCCGGTTTTGTGTGCAGGCCCATCGCCTGCTGCGCCACCCATGTCTTGAGCGGGCCACTCCGTTCAAATCCGTTCATGCCCCAGTTGCGCAGGGTCGGCCAGATGCCGTCAGCGTGCGCAAACAGGCGCTGTATTCCATCGTTCGCCGTGCCCAGCGTGGCCACGGCGGCCTTGCGGGCCCGTTCATAGCGGCGCAGCACCTTCGGGTCGGCCACCGAGCGCCAGTATTCGCGTTCGCGCAGCACGCGGGCCAGTTCAGCGGCGTCGCCCAGGCCCAGG
>JBGSNW010000399.1:0-4277 GCA_041739435.1 Burkholderiaceae bacterium | reverse complement strand
GCACGCGCACCGCCACACGCGCGGCGGGCGCCGACGCCAGGGCCAGTTCGACCACCATGGCCGCGTGATCGGCCTCGCCCCCCACGGGCGCACCGTCTTCGCAGTCCAGTGTCACGTCAAAGACGCAGGCACCGAACTCCTCGGTCATTTCAGCCTGCAGCTGCAGGCTTTTTTTCATGCGCTGCTCGACACCGCTGTAGTGGTCGCACACCGGGAGCGCAATGCCCCCCGCCTGTGCGCCCAGCAGAACGTCGCGCGGGTGAGAATTGCTTGCCCCCACGCTTGTCACTGCGTGTACTGCGCTGCCCCCCGAGGGGGCCGCGCTTGCTTGGGGCGGCCCGGCGCTGCGCACTGCGTTTACAGAAGGTGCTTGACGCCGTCTTGCTCGCCCTGCAGCTCAGCCAGGGTCTTGTTGATGCGCTCTTGCGAGAACGCGTCGATCTCCAGCCCTTCGACGAGCTTGTATTCGCCGTTTTCAGTGGTGACCGGGAAGCCGAAGACCACGTCCTTGGGAATGCCGTACTGGCCGTCCGACGGGATGCCCATCGTGACCCACTTGCCCTTGGAACCCAGCGCCCAGTCGCGCATGTGGTCGATGGCGGCATTGGCCGCCGACGCGGCCGACGACAGGCCACGCGCTTCAATGACGGCCGCGCCACGCTTGCCCACGGTGGGCAGGAACACGTCGGCGTTCCAGACCTGGTCGTTGATGAGGTCCTTGACGTTCTTGCCGTTCACGGTGGCGAAGCGGTAGTCGGCGTACATCGTGGGCGAGTGGTTGCCCCAGACGGTGAGTTTTTCGATGTCGCCCACGGCCGTGCCGGTTTTGGCGGCAATCTGGCTGGCAGCGCGGTTGTGGTCCAGGCGCAGCATGGCGGTGAAGTTCTTGCGCGGCAGGCTGGGCGCGCTTTTCATGGCGATGTAGGCGTTGGTGTTGGCCGGGTTGCCCACCACCAGCACCTTGACGTTGCGGCTGGCCACCTGATCAAGGGCCTTGCCCTGCGCGGTGAAAATCTGTGCGTTGGCGGCCAGCAGGTCGGCGCGCTCCATGCCGGGGCCGCGCGGGCGGGCGCCCACGAGCAAGGCGTAGTCGGCGTCCTTGAAGGCCACCAGCGGGTCGCCCGTGGGGATGACGCCGGCCAGCAGCGGAAAGGCGCAGTCTTCGAGCTCCATGATCACGCCCTTGAGCGCCTTTTGTGGGCCTTCGGCCGGGACTTCCAGCAGTTGCAGGATGACGGGCTGGTCCTTGCCGAGCATTTCGCCCGAGGCGATGCGGAACAACAGGGCGTAGCCAATTTGGCCTGCGGCGCCGGTAACGGCCACGCGGACGGGTTTCTTGCTCATGGTGAGGACTCCAGACTAGGGTTGAAAAGCAGTTCTGGAAACGCGCGAGGCTGGTACCAGAGTTCCGCCGGGACAGCTTGCGAGTGTACCCTCGAAAACCCTGATTCGTCAATTTGTCTTATGTCTTATATAAGATATGATCGGGCAGGTTTTGCACGCGTCTGCCATGGCCCAATCCCCTTCCTCCCCCCTGCCCATCGACCCCCCGCCACCGGGCGCGGAGTTTGCCGCGCCCGCGTTCAGCCCGCTGTACCAGCAGATCAAGGGTCTGATCCTGCAGAGCCTGCAAAGTGGCGAATGGAAGCCGGGTGAAGTCATCCCCAGCGAGATGGAGCTGGCCGGGCGCTTTCGCGTCAGCCAGGGCACGGTGCGAAAGGCCATCGACGAGCTGGCCGCCGAAAATCTGGTGGTGCGCCGCCAGGGCAAGGGCACTTTCGTGGCCACCCATCATGAGCAGGTGGCGCAATACCGCTTCCTGCGGCTGGTTCCCGATCGCGGCGACGTGAACAGCGAAGGCCCGGCCCAACGCGACATCGTGGACTGCAGGCGCCTGCGCGCCACCGCCGACGTGGCGCGTGCGCTGGGGCTGCGTTCGGGCGACCCGGTGCTCCAGGTGCGCCGGGTGCTTTCGTTTCACGGTGTCCCCACCATCCTGGACGACATCTGGCTGCCCGGCGGCCCGTTCAAAGGGCTGACGGCCGAGCGACTCAGCGATTACCATGGGCCCATGTACGCGCTTTTCGAAGGCGAGTTTGGTGTGCGGATGGTCCGGGCCGAGGAAAAAATCCGCGCCGTGTTGGCCGACACCACACAGGCCGGGTTGCTGAAGGTCGGCACCGACACCCCTTTGCTGAGTGTGGAGCGCATTGCCTATACTTACAGCGACGTTCCCATGGAACTGCGACGCGGCCTCTACCGCACCGACAGCCATCACTATCGCAATCAGCTGGGATGACCGGGCCATGCAATCGTCGTGTCAGTTTGTTGCGTTGCAATAGAATTTTGTTTTCTCCGCCCCCGCCAACCACAATAAAAGCCACCCCCACGAAAGCCCCCCATGACCGTTCCAGCGAAGCCGCGGCCCGAATTCCGCAACATCAACGCCTTCAAGGACCTGACCACCTACCGCATGCCGGCCGCCGCCTGGGTGTCCATCCTGCACCGCGTCAGCGGCGCGATCATGTTCCTGCTGCTGCCGTTCATCATCTGGCTGTTCGACACCTCGGTGTCGTCTGAAATCTCGTTCGCGCGGTTCCGGGCGGCGTTCAATGTGGGGCTCTGGTTCGTGCCGGGCTTCTTCGTCAAGCTGGTGGCGCTGGCGCTGATCTGGGCCTTCCTGCACCACCTCATCGCCGGCCTGCGCCACCTCTACATGGAAGTGACACACAAGCTCACCAAGGAATTCGGGCGTTCGTCGGCCATGAGCGTGCTGGTGCTGAGCCTGGGCCTGACGTTGATCCTGGGCGCCAAGCTGTTTGGCATTTACTGATTTCAGAAGGAACACGCAACATGTCCGTGAATTACGGTTCCAAGCGCATCGTCGTCGGTGCGCATTATGGGGTGCGCGACTGGCTCAGCCAGGGCGTCACCGCGGCCCTGATGGCCCTGTTTACCTTCATCGTGCTGGCGCAGGTGCTGTTCACGCGCGGCCCCATCGGCTACGAAAAATGGGCGGGGATCTTCTCGGCCCAATGGATGAAGGTGCTGACCTTCGTCGTCATCATTGCCCTGCTCTACCACGTGTGGGTGGGCATTCGCAACATCTGGATGGATTACATCAAGCCGGTCGCGCTGCGCCTGACGCTGCAAATCCTGTCCATCGTCTGGCTCGTGGGATGCGCGGGCTGGGCCATTCAAGTTCTCTGGAGGCTCTGATTCATGACGTACAAGTCTGCTGATATCGCCAAGCGCAAGTTTGACGTCGTGATCGTCGGCGCTGGCGGCTCAGGCATGCGTGCCTCGCTGCAACTGGCGCGCGCCGGCCTCAATGTTGCCGTTCTCTCCAAGGTGTTCCCGACGCGTTCGCACACGGTGGCCGCGCAGGGCGGCATCGGCGCCTCGCTGGGCAACATGAACGAGGACAACTGGCACTACCATTTCTACGACACCATCAAGGGTTCCGACTGGCTGGGCGACCAGGATGCCATCGAATTCATGTGCCGTGAGGCGCCCAACGTCGTCTACGACCTGGAGCACATGGGCATGCCGTTCGACCGCAATCCCGACGGCACCATCTACCAGCGACCCTTTGGCGGCCACACCGCCAATTACGGCGAAAAGGCCGTGGAGCGCGCCTGCGCCGCGGCCGACCGCACCGGCCACGCCATGCTGCACACGCTGTACCAGGCCAACGTGAAAGAGCGCACCGCGTTCTTCGTCGAATGGATGGCCCTCGACCTGATCCGCGACGCCGAAGGCGACGTGGTGGGCGTCACCGCGCTGGAGATGGAAACCGGCGACCTTCACATCCTGGAAGCCAAGACCGTGCTGCTGGCCACCGGCGGGGCGGGCCGCATCTTTGCCGCCTCCACCAACGCGTTCATCAACACCGGCGACGGCCTGGGCATGGCCGCGCGCGCGGGCATTCCGCTGCAGGACATGGAGTTCTGGCAGTTCCACCCCACCGGCGTGGCCGGCGCGGGTGTTTTGCTGACCGAAGGCTGCCGCGGCGAAGGCGCGATTCTGCTCAACAGCGAAGGCGAGCGCTTCATGGAGCGCTACGCGCCCACCTTGAAAGACCTGGCACCGCGCGACTTCGTCTCGCGTTGCATGGACCAGGAAATCAAGGAAGGCCGTGGTTGTGGTCCCAACAAGGACTACGTGCTGCTCAAGCTCGATCACCTGGGTGCTGAAACGATCCACAAGCGCCTGCCCTCGGTGTACGAGATCGGCGTGAACTTCGCCAACGTGGACATCACGCGTGAACCGATTCC
>JBGSNW010000373.1:0-4011 GCA_041739435.1 Burkholderiaceae bacterium | reverse complement strand
TGCCCGCGTCGCCGCCAAGCCCGACCTCAGCAACGATGTGCGCGAGGTGGTTTCGCGTGCGCTGGCCGATTGATATGGCCCCCACGCTCCCCACTTCGTGTGGTTCGCTGCCCCCCGAGGGGGCTGGCCTGGCTTGGGGCGGCCCGGCGCGGCGGCCCCACTGATTGAAGGACGCATATGTCGCAAAAAATCTCCCTGACCCGTTATCTGGTCGAACAGCAGCGCGTCGACGGGCTCATCCCCTCGCAACTGCGGCTGCTGCTCGAAGTGGTGGCCCGCGCCTGCAAGGGCATCAGTCAGGCGGTGAACAAGGGCGCGCTGGGCGGTGTGCTGGGCACGGCCGGCAGCGAGAACGTGCAGGGCGAGGTGCAGAAAAAGCTGGACATCATCGCCAACGAAGTGCTGATCGAAGCCAACGAATGGGGCGGCCACCTGGCGGCCATGGCGTCCGAGGAAATGGACGGCATCTACGTGGTGCCCAACCGTTACCCCCAGGGCGAATACCTGCTGCTGTTCGACCCGCTCGACGGCTCCAGCAACATCGACGTGAACGTGAGCATCGGCACCATCTTCAGCGTGCTCAAAAAGCCCACCGACCACCCCGGCGTGACCGAACACGATTTCCTGCAGGCCGGCCACTGCCAGGTGGCGGCCGGGTATTGCATCTACGGCCCGCAGACCACGCTGGTGCTGACCGTGGGCGACGGCGTGGCCATGTTCACGCTCGACCGCGAGCAGGGCTCCTTCGTGCTGGTGCAGGAAAACATCCGCATCCCGGCCGACACGCAGGAATTCGCCATCAACATGAGCAACATGCGCCACTGGGACACCCCCGTGCGCCGCTACATCGACGAATGCCTGCAGGGCAAGGAAGGCCCGCGCGGCAAGGACTTCAACATGCGCTGGATCGCCAGCATGGTGGCCGACGTGCACCGCATCCTCACGCGCGGCGGCATCTTCATGTACCCCTGGGACAAACGTGAACCCAACAAACCCGGCAAACTGCGCCTGATGTACGAGGCCAACCCCATGGGCTGGCTGGTCGAGCAGGCCGGCGGCGCCGCCACCAACGGCCGCCAGCGCATCCTGGACATCCAGCCCGAAAAACTGCACGAACGCGTCAGCGTCATCCTGGGTTCGAAAAACGAAGTCGAGCGCGTCACCGGCTACCACCCGCTATAATCGAAAGCTTAGCCGGTGTAGCTCAGTCGGTAGAGCAGCTCATTCGTAATGAGAAGGTCGGGTGTTCGATTCATCTCTCCGGCACCAAAATTTCCCTTGCAGATCAAGCGGATACAAATGATCAGGCCATCCTCGTGATGGCCTTTTTCATTTTGATGTCAGTTTTTTCACAGGTCTTCGTGTGACCCGGCACACCGGGCCTCAGCGTTCGTGTCCGGTTGCTGTACAAACGTACCGCCAATCAACACAGGAGGCGCGCATGCTGAAAAAAGTGATCAACATCATCCAGCTTTGCGTCATGCTCGTAGTTGGCCTCGTGATGACCCTAGGCATGATGGCAGTGCCGCTTGGGTTGTTATACATGCTGATCGCTCCATTCTTTGGACCGAACCGTCAACTAAGAATGATGAAACGGCAACCAACAAGACCGAGGGTCAGGCACTCTCCGTGAGCTAGGCTGGAGGCAAGATAAAGCGCACTTGATTTGGCTTACCTGCTGGCATCAACTCGAAATGGTGAGGGAACTTCTTGAACAGCTTTGTCGAGGTTGCGCTTTTGGCAAGCAATTTTTCGTCATGCAGTACCTTTGCCACATCACCCAATGGTTGCCATTGCCCAGCCTTCAAATTTGGTACCGCCCCTAGGATTCTTGGAACTGTGACGGCATCGCTTGCCGCACTCGTGGTCTTCTTGGCAGGCACCTTTTTTGCCACTACCTTTTTTGCCGCTGCTGGCTTGGGTGCGGCAGTCTTGGATGCAGGTGATTTTGCTGCTGCCCTTTTTGTCGCGGCCCGTCCAGGTGCCGTTGCCGCTGGCTTGGGCTCTACGGCCTTGGGCCGGTCAACTTGATCGCCACCCAAATAGATCACTTGATCGTAGGCTGGAACAGCATCCTGCGCCATCTTGCTCCGTTCGGTCACGCAAACGACCTTGATGCCCCGCTCCCGTAGTCGCACAACCAGCGGCACAAAGTCCAGATCGCCCGAGCCGATAACAATCAGCTTTGGTCTTGGAGCCATACAGGCCAACTCCATCGCGTCCACGGCCAGCGACATATCAGTGGTGTTCTTGGGGAGGGGCAAATTGACGAATGGACGAACAGCCCAAATGCGCAATGTGTCTGCCAACCCCTTCAAGTTTTCGGCACTGCCATAGGCGCGACGAATTGATATTGAGCCTTCAGTCCGCTCAAGCATCTGAAACGCCTCATCTATCCATGCAGGTGATGAAAAATTGTCGGCATCAATCAGAAAAGCAATCATTGTTTTTTCTCCCGTTCACCGACTTTAAATCATCTTTGTGACCTGCCCCCTACCGCCGTACCAACTGAATTGAGGAAGTCCGGGCAACAACGGCCAGCCCGGCAAAACGTTTAAAGTGCCTCCCATGAACCCCCTCACCTGCTTCACCCTCACCGTTTCCGACCACATTGCCCACCTGGTGCTGAACCGCCCCGAGGCGATGAACACCATGCATCCGACCTTCTGGCGCGAGCTCGATGGGGTGCTGGCGCAGTTGCACCGCAGCGGCGAGGCGCGGGCGCTGGTGGTGTCGTCCACGGGCAAACATTTCAGCGCGGGCATGGCGTTGGAGGTGTTTGGCGACGCCATCGCCCTGGACGACCAGAGCCCCGAGGGCCGTGCCGCGATTTTTGACACCCTCAGCGACCTGCAGGCCACGTTCACCCGGCTGGAGACGCTGCGCATTCCGGTGATCGTGGCCATCCAGGGCGGCTGCATCGGCGGCGCGGTGGACATGGTCACGGCGTGCTGCATCCGTTACGCCACGGCCGACGCGTTCTTCTGCATCCAGGAGATCAACATCGGCATGGTGGCCGACGTGGGCACGCTGCAGCGCCTGCCCAAGCTGATCCCCGAGGCGGTGGTCAAGGAATACGCCTACACCGGCCGTCGCATGAGCGCACAAAAGGCGCTGGCACACGGGCTGGTCAACGAGGTGTTCGACACGCCCGAGGCCACGCTGGCCGCCGCCCTGCAGTGCGCACGCGAAATCGCCGCCAAGCCGCCGGTGGCGATCTGGGGCACCAAGCAGGTGATCCACTACACGCGCGACCATTCGGTGGACGACGGCCTGCGGCAGATGGGCTGGGTGCAGGGCGCGATCTGGAGCAACGCGCACGTGCGCGAGGCGGTGACCGCGATGAAGGAAAAACGCGCGGGCCAGTTCACGCCGCTGTCCGATCTGCGTTTTTTCAATGAAATTGGCCGTTAGCCCCCGTCAAATGGACATACTTTGCTACTTTTAAGTTAGCAAAATACAGCCGGGCGCAACCGCTCTGACTCCACTGCCCTGACTCCACGGCCCTGGCTCATTGCCGGGCCATGCGCACGTTGGGTGGCAGGGCCTGCGGGTGGCTGGTGCGAAACGGGTTGATGTCCAGCCCGCCGCGCCGCGTGTAGCGCGCGTACACCGTGAGCTTGACGGGCCGGCAGCGCGTCCACAGGTCCATGAAGATGCGCTCCACGCACTGCTCGTGAAATTCGTTGTGGTTGCGAAAGCTCACCAGGTATTGCAGCAGCCCTTCCTGGTCGATCTGCGCGCCGCTGTAGGCAATCTGCACGCTGCCCCAGTCGGGCTGGCCGGTGACCAGGCAGTTGCTTTTGAGCAGGCGGCTGGTCAGCACCTCGCTCACCGGCGGCTCGCCCACCGTGGCGCGGAGCAGTTCGGGCGCAGGGGTGTAGCGGCTGCATTCGATGTCGAGCCGGTCGAGGTTCAGGCCGTCGAGTTCGTGCACGGGCTCGCGGTCGAACAGTTCGGGGCCCAGCAGCCGCACGCCCACCGCGCTTTGCACCGCCCCGCCCTGCCACA
>JBGSNW010000360.1:0-6069 GCA_041739435.1 Burkholderiaceae bacterium | reverse complement strand
CATCGAGCTGCAGCGCCTGGTCATCGCGCAAGACACCGGCAGCGCCATCGTGGGCGCGCTGCGGGCCGACTACTTTGTCGGCTGGGGCGCCGAAGCCGGTGAACTGGCCGGCCGCCTCAAGCAACCGTTGCGGATGTGGATTTTGTGGCCAAAAAGGCCTTGAGCCCCCGGCAGATGGTCATTGTTTGCTATGTATATTAAATTAAATTTCGGTCTTGTTGCTGCCATCAATGACGACCAAGGCGGTCTCCTCCAAATGGGGGGTGAACCGATTGCCCGTTCGACTTGCGATGGTCGTACACGCCAATTCCGGCTCGGTATGCCATGCCTGAACCCATCGCCAACCTGGACATCGGCTTTGTGACCGCCGGGCAAAGCGCTTCCGCCATGAAGCCGATGAACGCTCAGCCTTCAACCGTGGCTGGCTTGCTCCAGCGCCCGGGTGGCCCATTGGTTCAGGCTGACACCGGCCACCTGAGCCGCTGCACTGACCCGCGCATGCACCTCGGGCGGCACCCGCAGCAGCATCCGGCCAGAAAAGGGCTTGTTGGGCGGCAGCTTCAGCTTGGCGCAGTGCGCCAGATAGTCGTCCACCGCTTCATGAAAGGCACCCTCCAGCTCGTCCACGCTGCTGCCATGAAAACCCACAATGTCGCGGATGCCGGCCAGGTGCCCCACAAAGATTCGGTCTTGGTCATCAAATTCGATTCGGGCGCTGTAGCCCTTGTAAAGCATGGTGTTCATGGTTTGACTCCAATCGTTTCCAAAAATCTGCGGGCGTCCAGCACCCGGTATCGCAATGCGGCGCGTTGCGGGTGCGGCCGGTGGAAGCGCGCGCTGACACCGCTGTGCATGAATGCCACCGAAGACCCGCTACCCTCGGTTCGCTGGCACCCCAGTGCCAGTAGCAACGATTCAATCCTGCGCCACTCCAGGTTGCCATTCACCGGATTGGCAAAGACCTGTTCGAGGGTCTTGCGTTGCTGGCTGTTCATGGTTGAATGCTATCATAAACTGATAGCTTATGAACGCCAAGCCAAGCCGCTCGCCCTGAGCTTGTCGAAGGGCCTTCACCAGTCCCGGCATAGCGCCACCGCCAAGCTCGAACCCTTCCCCCTACGCCCGCTACGGCACCGTGGCGGCGCAAGTGAGCAGGGTCAGCGCCGACGCCGTGACCGACGAAAAGAAAGGCTCGTATTGCCCCGCCGTCCTCACGTTGAGCCAAAAAGACATGGCCATCGAACTGCAGCGCCTGGTCATTGCGCAAGACACCGGCAGCGCCATCGTGGGCGCGCTGCGGGCCGACTACTTTGTCGGCTGGGGCGCCGAAGCCGGTGAACTGGCCGGCCGCCTCAAACAGCCGTTGCGGATGTGGATTTTGTGGCCGAAAAGGCCTTGAGCCCGCTTTGAATCGGCGTTGTTTGCTATCAGTATGAAATCGTCAAGGGGATTCATGGTGCCGTACCCCAAGTTCGAGATAGTCTGGATTGTTGCGATTCAAATTTGAATCAACCTCTGTCGAGACTTGGCACAAGACCCAAACGGCGGCAAAAAGTTCCTCGGGGTATACGCCCTGACAATCCCTTGTGTTGGATGTTGACAATTCCTGTGGAGATTTGATCCCAACGAACGGAGACAACCATGTTTGAAGCAACTATTTTGCGCAGCGGAAAAAAACATATTTCACACGGGAAAATGAAGCTCAAACTTGTCGCCCTATTGGCATCGGTGATTGTGGCAGCTTGCGGGAACGACGGCGATTCACAAGCGTCCGGCGGCAGTTCCACCCCGCCTGCATTGCAGGCGATGTTCAGCGATGTGTCTGCCAGCGCTTTAACGACTCCATTTATTCCCGGTGTCAACCGAGACGCGACACCGGTCACATTTCCGAGAGGCTTCAGCAAGCTCGGGGAACTGCTCGGTGCGGCACTTTGCAACGCTACCGGAGGACCGGGTTGCCAATTCGGGCAATCGGCCTATGTCGGTGGCGTGGTGATCGCCGATTTCAATGGGGACGGCCGCAACGACGTCTATGTCACCAATGGAGGTGACGGCCCTAACGCGCTCTACATCAACCAGGGCAACGATGCCAACGGTGTGCCCAAGTTCCAGGAGATGGCCGCGCAGTTCGGCGCGGCATTGGCGGGAGACCAGGCATCGTCGCTTACCGCGGCCGACGTCGACAACGACGGCAACGTTGACCTGTACATCACCAACATCGGCTTTGACCCGGACCTCGAAGCCGCGCGCTCGAATCCGGCCATGGGGTTTACCGCTGCCGACTTCTCGGCTGCCGCGACACCTGATCGCGCCGGCTTCAACCGTCTGCTCAGGAATTTGGGGAAGGTCAACGGCGTGTGGCAGGGCTTTACCGACATCACCCTGCCAGCGAACGCGGGCGGCGAGGCGAGCACCCGCTCGGCGACCCCATCGTTCGTCGATTTCGACAATGACGGCGATCTTGACCTTTTCATCGCTGCGCACAAGAACGTGTTCTTTGTGCTCGAACCGAGTCACTTTGCGTTTGGGCCTCTGGGGCCTCTCAGCAAGCTCGTCGCCAATCCTGCCTGCCTGGCCGACGGTGACCTGAGCGACTGCATACCGCAAAGCGGCCCGCTGCTGCTCAAGAACATGCTCAAGGAGACCGGACAGTTGCGCTTCGAGGACGCAACTGCGCTGCTGCGCAACGCGATCGACACTTCTACAGGCTTGAAAAACGTCGGACGGGACGGTCGTCCCTTCATCGACTCGTTTATCATGTTCGATGGTCAGTGGTTCGATTACAACGACGATGGTTTCCAGGATCTGGTCACCGCCAACGATGCTGGCGTGGTCGGCGTCTACCGAAATGTCGGCGGTAAGGCTTTCGAGTTCGTCAGCACGACCGCGCTCGTGAACCCGCAGGCCACACCACGCACCGACGGCATCCCGGTTGGCGCGGTCGGCGCGTGGATGGGTATTTCGCAGGGAGATGTCAACGGCGATGGCCTGCTCGACTTCTATGCCACCAACGCCGGCATCGGTGGCCTGGACGGCACCGCCTTCACCCAGGGCGCGCACGCCCTGTACGTGAACAAGGGCGGCAACCGTTTTGTTGACGTGGCCGCAGAGGTCGACAAGAAGTCGAGCTTCACGCCCGCCGCCAGCCTGGGCACGCCGGCGATGGACGACGGCACCGGCAAGGCCGAGACGGCTGCCGGGCACTTCGCCTTCGGCGGGCAGATGTTCGACATGGACAACGACGGCGACCTCGACATCGTGAACTTTGGCAACCTGTTCGGCTCTGGCGTCGGCGTGCGCAAAGCCACGTCGGGCGCGGCTCCGTTCGCTGCCATCGCCGCAGGTGTGCCGTCGTTTCGCGTGACCAACCGCGGCATGCTGTTCGAGAACCTCGGCAGTGCAAACGTGCAGACCGTGGGCGGCGAGAGCGTGCTAGTTCCGTCGATGAAGCACTTGACCGAATCGGCGGCTGACCGCGCCAAGACCGGCATCGACAATCCGCGCGACAGCCGCGGCCTGGCCATCGGTGACCTCAACAACGACGGCTTTCCTGACCTGATCGCGGTCAGTCCGAGTGGCAACGCCGCCGACGCATTTTTCCCGTTCGCCAAGCTGATCGGCAGCTACCAGGGCAATATGGTCATCTACCTAAACAAAGCGGTGGCGCGGGGCAATACCAACAAGGCGCTGGTATTGCGGCTCGAAGGCGGCGCCAGCAACCGCAACGGCATCGGCGCCAAAGTGACCATCAACCATGATGGCAAAAGCATCGTGCGTGCGCTCAGCTCGAACGCCGGGCATCGAGGCAATGCCAGCCTGGAGGTTTCGGTCGGCGTGGAGGCTGCTGCCACCGTTGACCTGAACATCCGCTGGCCCAGCGGTGTGGTGCAGGTCATCAGCGGAGTGCCGGTGGCCCAGCAACGCACGTGCTTTGTCGTACGCGAGTCGCTCGCAGGCATCGCCGCGCTACAGGCATGCGGGGCTTGAAATGAATGAGTCGGCGCGCGTCTCAGCCGAGTGCATCAAGATCAAAATTTGAGACGGAGCGGGCCAAAATTTGCAAGGCGCTTCATAGCCCCCCGCGGTCATCTCAGGTTCAGCAACGCGTCAGGCGTGTGCACCGCCAGGCGAAGCAGGATTTGCGCCGCGCCCGTGGCTCTTCTTGCGGCCTGTAAGTTTTGTGGCAGAAAAAGCCCTTTAGCCCCTGCCGGATGGTTGTAGTTTGCTATATAAATATCAGTGACCAGAAGACTGCGCAGCCACTTCGCCGCCGCCGGGCTCCAGCCAGTTTTCGGTCACGACGCCAGGGTATCGGTCGAAATCCCTTGCGTTGTTGGTGACGACGGTGAGGTTCAAGGACGCGGCGTGCGCGGCAATCAGCTTGTCGAGGTGGTCTTGCTTGCGGTCGCGGGTTGCCATCCGGATGGGGCCGTAGGCCGCGCCGGCCAAGCCATCAAACGGTGCCACCAGAATGTCTTCGACCAATGCGGCCAGATGGTCGCGCTCGCGCTGTGGGTTGGCAGAAGCCGCCACACCGTATTCCAGCTCGGCATAGGTGATGGCCGACATCACGACATCGCCTACGTGGCATTGGGCAAAGCGGCGGGCGACTTCCTGCGGCTGATTTTTCATCAGGTAAATGCACATGTTGGTGTCGAGCATGTAGCGCGGCATTACAGGGCATCCCTCTCCACCTGTTCCTGATCGCCCCGGCCCTGGGCCATGAAGTCGGGTGTGAACCGGGCAAATTTGGTCAGCACGCCAGCCAGCGAGCGGCGGGCAGGGCGAATCCGGATCTCATCGCCCACGCGCTCAATTTGCAGGTCAATGTCGGTGCGTTCGTAAGCCAGGTCAGCGGGAATGCGAACGGCCTGCGAATTGCCATTCTTGAAGGCTCGGGTGGTGTGCACGGGAAACTCCAGCTGGATGTACGGAGGATGTACTTTAACGCACGTCGGCGCAAAAGTAAACACACGGATGTACATTCGAGCGATGAGCCAGCGGCGCCCACGCCCGCGTGCCCGCAACCTACAACGCCACCAACTGCACCTGCACCGGCCAGGCGTGGGCCACGGTCTGGGGGGTGGCGCTGGCGGGGCGCAGGGTGAAGGCGTGTTGCAGGGTCAGTTCGTGCAGGCCGCGGCGGTTGACGCACAGGCGGTAGCCTTCGGCCGTCGGGGTGAGTTGGGCGTCTTCGGCGCCGGCCAGTTGCACGCGCCACTGCGCCACGTCGGTGTTGGCCAGTTGCAGGTTCATGCAAAAGCCGTGGCGCATGTTGGACTGGACGACGAGCCGCTGGGTGGCTTGCAGCGGCTCCGTGGGGGCGCCGTCAGTGGCGGTCAGCGCGGCGGGGTGGTCGTTTTGCGCGACGCGCAGCACGGCCGGGATGATCACGCGGAACTGGATGGCCGCACCCACACGGGTGGCGGTGGTGGTGATGGCGCTTTCGGCCCCCGCGGGCAGTGCCATGAACCACGGCGCCAACAACAGCGCGGCGGCGAAACGGCGAAGCAGGGGGGTGATGCGGGCAATTGGGCGGGACATACCCCGCATTTCGGCGGACTGGATGAGGAACTTGAGCGCCGCGGTGTGCGTTTGTGCACGCTTTGGCGCAGTCTGGCCGGTGCAGTGTGGGTGCGAATCGGCAGGGCGGAGAAAGCGCAGGTGAGCGCTTGCTGCGCCGCAAGCTCAAGACGGCCGGTAGTCAGCCGCAACGGTTCTTGCAGAATGAACGCAGGTTGGTGTCAATCCGCACCCTGGCGGACCACCGGGATGGCCAGCCGGGCCGTGTCGCGCAGGCGAATCTGCACGTTGCGCGGCGCCTGGGTGCTGGCCACCCAGGGCAGCGGCAGGGTTTCGTTGAGCACCTCGATGCGCCGTTCACCGGCCGCCACCAGCGGAAACTCAAAACGGCCTTGCGCGTCGGTGCGCACGGTGTAACGGCCGTCGAGCATGACGGTGACGCCGGCCGCACCAAGCTCGCTGGCTTCCTGCGTGCCGTTGCGGTTGTGGTCCAGGTACACCACGCCTTCGACGCGGCCGCCGCCGTCTTCGGGGCGGCCGCCCAGC
>JBGSNW010000356.1:0-1548 GCA_041739435.1 Burkholderiaceae bacterium | reverse complement strand
CCCAGGCGCTGCGCGTGAAAGGCCACACCCTGTGCGTGGTTGCCGGCGCTCATGGCCACCACGCCGCGCTGGCGTTCCTCGGGCGACAGTTGCATGAGCCGGTTGCAGGCGCCGCGCTCCTTGAACGAGGCGGTGAACTGCAGGTTCTCGAATTTCAGGAACAGCTGCGCGCCGGTGATCTGCGACAGCGTGCGCGACTCCACACACGGCGTGTTGAGCACCTGTCCTGCAAGGCGAGCAGCGGCCTCGGTAATGTCGTGGATTGCAATCATTGAGCGATTCTGTGTGTTAAATCACCACGGTGGCGGTGGTTTTTTCCCCATCAGTGTCTTCCATACCGCAGAAGTCTGCGTTATTGTGAGGTCGACTGTTTTCAGGCGTTTCATGGCCGGAGGCTATTGGATGGTCAAACGTGTGCTTCATGATGTGGCAGGCGGGCCGGTGTTGCCCTCGCCCGGACTCGGGGCGGCGCCCGTGCTGGACATCATGTGTTCGCATTTTGTGCTGAGCCTGGCCGCCAAGCAGGGCCCCAAGTTCAATGTGCGCCGCGACCTCAACGGCCTGCTCTCGCTGTCGGGGCGCCATCTGGTGTGGCCGCTGCCCGTGCTGGCGCGCCTGCGGGAGTTTCTGGCCCGCCGCTGCCGCGACAACGAATTCTGGCGCGACCACGAGGCCCTGAGCAACGGCGAATTTCTCGACCGGCACGGCGCCTGGCGTGGCCCCTACGAAGAAGGCACGCTGTTTTTTTACCTGGACGAATACGCCAAGGACCAGCCCAAGGACCTGCTCGCGGTGTTGTCGGTCACCGGGGCCTGGCTCAGCCATGTCCTGAAAAAGCAGTCCACGCTGGTCGAGAAAAACATCGACGCGCTGTCGGGCCTGCTGCAGCTCAACAAGGCCGAGCGCGCGCTGCTGCTGTACGGCACGCTGGCGCGCTACCAGCGTGATCTGCGCAGCCTGCTGGTGGAGTTCAAGGTCAACAACGCGCCCGAGGCCTACGCGACCATCGCCGAGGTGGCCGGCGTGAACCCCACCGAGGTGGGCGAAGCCCTGCGCGCGGGCTCGCGGCTGGAGCGCATCGGCCTGGTCGAAAACCTGATCTCCGAGCACAACATCACCGACCTGGCCGACCTCATGAAGGTCAGCGAAAAACTCCCGCCCGTGCTGATGCGCGAGTACCGCGACCACAGCGAACTGATGGCCGTGTTCACCCGGCCCGCCACGCCCAGCAGCCTGCAGCCCGGCGATTTCAGCTTCATCGAGGGCGACGTGCAGGTGCTCGTCAGCCTGTTGCGCAACGCGGTGCAGGGCAAGGCGCCCGGCGTCAACGTGCTGATGTACGGCCCGCCGGGCACTGGCAAGACCGAACTGGCCAAGGTGGTGGCGCAGGCCGCGGGGCTCGACCTGTTTGAAGTGGAATACGCCGACCGCGACGGCAACTCCCTGAGCGGGCGCGACCGCTACCGCTCGCTGCAGATCGCGCAGGTGTTCCTCAAGGGCGCGCCGCAGGCCGCGCTGCTGTTCGACGAGGTGGAAGACGTGTTCCCG
>JBGSNW010000355.1:0-2336 GCA_041739435.1 Burkholderiaceae bacterium | reverse complement strand
GCTGGGCGGGCAGGACGTGCTGACCGTGCCCACCATGCGCGCCAAGCTCGAAGCGCAATTGCGCGGCCTGGGCGCGGGTTTTTTGCCCGAATGCCTGGCCGCGCCCTACATCGAAACCGGCCGCCTGGTGAAGCGGCGCGTGGAACGCCCCGGTCGCGTCATCCCGTTGAGTTATGCGTGGCGCGGCAACGCGGGGCGTTCGGGCGGCAAGGCCTTGCAGTGGTGGCTCCAGCAGTTGGAGCGACCCGCCACGCGCGCCGCGTTGTTGAGTCAGGCCTGTAACGTGTAGAGTGTGTGCCATGCCCAAACCTCCCAAAGCACGCTCCATCGCCCCGCCGCCTTCGGCGCCCCGTCACATCGCCGTCGTGGGGGCCGGCATGGCCGGTGTCACCTGCGCCCGCACGCTGGTGCAGGCCGGGCACCAAGTCACCTTGTTCGAAAAAAGCACCGGCGCGGGCGGACGCATGGCCAGCCGCGACACCCTGTTTGGCGCGTTCGACCACGGCGCGCAGTATTTCACCGTGCGCGACCCGCGCTTTGAACAGGCCCTGCAAACCGTGCCCGGACTGTGCAAGCCCTGGAGCGCCACCACGGTGCGCGTGCTGGACGCTTTTGGCCGTGTGGCGGCAGCCGGACTGCCCGCACGCGAACCGCATTGGGTGCCCACGCCCGGCATGAACGCCCTGGTTCGCCAATGGGCGCAGCCGCTGGTTCAGGCCGGTGCCGTCGAGCTGGAACAGCACGTGAACCGCATCGAGCGTGACGCTTTGCACCCCGGCCGCTGGCAACTGCACACCACGGGACGCCGCACCGCGGCGGGCGACGAAAGCCACGTGTACTCGGGGTTCGATGCGGTCGTGCTGGCCATCCCATCCGCCCAGGCCCATGCGCTGCTTCAGACGTCCGGCCTGGCGCCGGCCCTGGTCAAGGCGCTGGAAGCCGTGAAAGTGGCGCCCTGCTGGACCCTGATGCTGGCCTACCCGCAGGCGATCCAGCCGACCATGAGCCACATTGGCCCGCAATGGAACGCCGCGCGCAGCACCCACCACCGCATCGCCTGGCTTGCACGCGAACCGTCCAAACCGGCACGTGAATCGCTGGAACGCTGGACGGTACAGGCGAGCGCAGCCTGGTCCGCCGAGCACCTGGAAGACGACGCGCCGCGCGTGCAGGGCAAGCTGCTCAAGGCCTTCGCTGAGATCACCGGCATCCGCGCCGAACCCGCCCATGCCGAGGTGCACCGCTGGCGCCACGCCCAAACCCTGCAGCCGCTGGGCCAATCCTGCCTGTGGGACGCCAGGACCGGCATCGGGCTGTGCGGTGACTGGTGCCTCGGGCACCGGGTGGAAAACGCTTTCGTGTCCGGGCTGGAACTGGCGCTGAAACTCACCTGATGCCTGCGCCGCCAGCGCGGGCGCATCGGCGTTACTCAAACGTCAAATCGTTCACAAAACCCGCCTTGTTTGCGGCGTCAGGACGGTTACGCTGAACGATAATTGCTTACATGACCTTCATGCAATTTCTGCAACGGCTTCGTGTCACAGCGGCGTGGGTGGTGCTGATTCCTTCGCTTCACGCCCAGACCTGCGCCGTGCCCGGACGTGACGGCACCGCACCCAACGCGGGCATTGTCAACACGTATTACTCACCTGCTGTCGGTCTTTTCGGGCCAACCAGCACGTCCATCGCCCTGGGTTCGCGCCGGGGTGCAGCCACCGCCGTGGCGCCCGGTGACCTAGTCATGGTGATACAAATGCAATGCGCCACGCTCAACACCACCAACAGCGCCAACTATGGCGCCGGCGACGGTTCCGGGCGCGGCTATACCGACCCCGCGGGCACCTGCCTGGCCGGGCGCTACGAATACGTGCGCGCTGGCGCCGCCACCTCCAATGCCCTGCTGGACCTCAGCGGCGCCCCCCTGGTCAACACCTACGCCCACGACGCGGGCACCACCGCCAACCGACGCACTTTCCAGATCATCCGCGTGCCCCAGCACTCCGCGCTGGTGCTGGGCGGCACCCTCAACGCGCCGTATTGGGACGGCAACAACGGCGGCGTGGTGGCACTGGACGTGGCCGGGCAGCTCAACTGGAACGGGCAGACGGTGGACGTGAACGGACGGGGTTTTCGGGGCGGCGGCGCCATCAACTGGGGCGGCACCACCGACACCAGCACCACGCCCGACTATCGGGCCCCTCTCGCCAACGACCAGCATGCCACGAAAGGCGAAGGCCTGGCCGGCACACCGCGCTGGGTGTTCAGCGCCGAAACCCTGGCCCGCGTGGACAACGGCGGCGCCTGGGGTGGTTACACCAATGGCGACACCGGCCGCG
>JBGSNW010000354.1:0-5101 GCA_041739435.1 Burkholderiaceae bacterium | reverse complement strand
CCCGCGTGCCGAGGCCGTGCAGGCCCTGCTGCGCTACATGGCGTCGCCCGAGGCGGCCGGGGCCAAGCAGCGGCAGGGCATGCAGGCGGCCTGAACACGGTACAAACCCAGGAGACATCATGAGCCTCATCATCGACTGCCACGGCCACTACACGACGGCGCCCAAGGCGCTGGAGAACTGGCGCAACCAGCAGATCGCCGGCATCCAGGACCCGTCGGTCATGCCCAAGGCCGCTGAGCTGAAGATCAGCGACGACGATCTGCGCGAGTCCATCGAAGCCAACCAGCTGCGCCTGATGAAAGAGCGCGGCTCGGACATCACCCTGTTCTCGCCGCGCGCGAGCTTCATGGCGCACCACATCGGCGACTTCAAGGTGTCGTCCACCTGGGCGGCCATCTGCAACGAGCTGTGCCATCGCGTCAGCCAATTGTTTCCCGACCACTTCGTTCCCGTGGCGATGCTGCCGCAGTCGCCCGGTGTCGATCCCCGGACCTGCATTCCCGAGCTGGAGAAGTGTGTCAGGGAATACGGCAACGTCGGCATCAACCTCAACCCCGATCCGTCGGGCGGCCACTGGACCAGCCCGCCGCTGTCGGACCGGCACTGGTACCCCATCTACGAGAAGATGGTCGAGTACGACATCCCCGCGATGATCCATGTGAGCACCAGCTGCAACGCGTGTTTCCACACCACCGGCGCGCATTACCTCAATGCCGACACCACGGCTTTCATGCAGTGCCTCACGTCGGATCTGTTCAAGGACTTCCCCACGCTGCGTTTTCTGATCCCGCACGGCGGCGGTGCCGTGCCCTACCACTGGGGCCGGTTCCGCGGTCTGGCGCAGGAGCTGAAAAAGCCGCTGCTCGAAGAGCACCTGCTCAACAACATCTTCTTCGACACCTGCGTGTACCACCAGCCCGGCATCGACCTGCTCAACACCGTCATCCCGGTCAGGAACGTGCTGTTTGCCTCCGAGATGATCGGCGCGGTGCGTGGCATCGATCCGCAGACCGGCCACTACTACGATGACACCAAACGCTACATCGAGTCCTCGAAGATCCTGAGCACCGGCGACCGCCACCAGATCTACGAAGCCAATGCACGCCGCGTGTTCCCGCGTCTGGATGCGCAGCTCAAGCAGAAAGGAAAATGACATGACCACCAACCTCGCCAACACCCTCGGCGTCGTCAAACGCAACATCGTCCGTGCCGACAAGACCGCCGTGGCCCAGCTCGCCAAATTCGGCGTGGCCACCGTCCACGAAGCCCAGGGCCGCGTCGGCCTGATGAAGCCCTACATGCGCCCCGTGTGGGCGGGTGCCCATCTGTGTGGCACGGCGGTGACCGTGCTCACGCACCCCGGTGACAACTGGATGCTGCACGTGGTGGCCGAGCAGATCCAGCCCGGCGACGTGGTGGTGCTGGCCTGCACCTCCGAAAACAACGACGGCATGTTCGGCGACCTGCTGGCCACCTCGTTCCAGGCGCGCGGCTGCGCGGGGCTGGTCAGCGACACCGGCGTGCGCGACGTGAAAGACCTCGCGGCCATGAAATTCCCGGTGTTTTCGCGGGCCATCCACGCCAAGGGCACCATCAAGTCCACGCTGGGCTCGGTCAACATTCCCGTGGTGTGCGCGGGCGTCAACGTGAATCCTGGCGACGTGATCGTGGCCGACGACGATGGCGTGGTGGTCGTGGCCGCGGCCGACGTGCAGAAAGTGGCCGACGCCGCGGCCGCGCGCGAGGCCAACGAAGGCGAAAAGCGCGCCAAGCTCGCCGCCGGCGTGCTGGGCCTGGACATGTACAACATGCGCGAGCCCCTGGCCAAGGCTGGCTTGAAGTACATTGACTAACCCCCCGAAGCGCCTTCGGCGCCTCCCCCCAGGGGGCAACACCAGCGGCCCGGCCAAGCCGGTTACGCGGTGTTCCTGGCGAAGGCACTTCGGGTTGACGAGGTAACAGAGCACATGTCTTTATCCAAGCCCACCACAGGTGATTTCAGCAAGACCCCCGGCTGGCTCGACTGGTACACCGGCCCGAGCCAACCCCGCTTCCGGCTGCCCGCTGGCGCGGTGGACGCACATTGCCACGTGTTCGGGCCGGGCGCTCAATTTCCCTACGCACCCGAGCGCAAGTACACGCCCTGTGACGCGTCGAAAGATGAGCTTTTCGCCTTGCGCGACCATCTGGGTTTTTCGCGCAACGTGATCGTGCAGGCCACCTGCCACGGGGCGGACAACCGTGCCCTGGTCGACGCCCTGCTGCATTCCGATGGCAAGGCGCGCGGTGTCGCCACCGTCCGGCGCAGCGTGACCGATGCCGAACTGCAGGCCATGCACGCGGCCGGTGTGCGCGGGGTGCGCTTCAACTTTGTCAAGCGGCTGGTGGACTTCACGCCGAAGGACGAGCTGATTGAAATTGCCAACCGCATCCAGCCCTTGGGCTGGCATGTGGTGATCTATTTCGAGGCGGTGGACCTGCCCGAGCTGTGGGATTTTTTCACCGCATTGCCCACCACGGTGGTGGTGGACCACATGGGCCGGCCCGATGTGTCGATGCCGGTGGATGGTCCGCAGTTTGCGCTGTTCGAGAAGTTCATGCGCGAGCACAACAACGTGTGGAGCAAGGTGAGCTGCCCCGAGCGCCTGTCTGTCACCGGCCCCAAGGCGCTGAATGGTGAGCAGAACGCGTACAGCGACGTGATTCCGTTTGCGAAACGCATCGTCGAGCAGTTCCCCGACCGCGTGCTCTGGGGCACCGACTGGCCCCACCCCAACCTGAAGGACCACATGCCCGACGACGGCCTGCTGGTCGATTTCATCCCGCACATCGCGACCACGCCCACGCTGCAGAAGAAGCTGCTGGTCGACAATCCGATGCGCCTGTATTGGCCTGAAGAAATCAAATAAAGGAGCGCTCCATGGCCCTTGAAAAACCCTACAAGGACGTGCCCGGCACGACCATCTTTGACGCCGAGCAGAGCCGCAAGGGCTTCTGGCTCAACCAGTTCTGCATGAGCCTCATGAAGGCCGACAACCGCGAGAAATTCAAAGCCGACGAACGCGCCTACCTGGACCAGTGGGCCATGACGGATGAGCAGAAGCAGGCGGTGCTGGCGCGCGACCTCAACGAATGCATCCGTCTGGGCGGCAACATCTACTTCCTGGCCAAGATCGGGTCCACCGACGGCAAGAGTTTCCAGCAGATGGCCGGCTCCATGACCGGCATGACCGAAGCCGAGTATCGCGACATGATGGTCAAGGGCGGGCGTTCGATCGAGGGCAACCGCTACATTGGCGAAGACGGCGACGCCCAGGCGCATCGCCAGCCGCAAGGCAAGGCAGGACAAAAGGCAAACTGACCATGGCACGCATCACCGCATCCGTTTTCACCTCGCACGTGCCCGCCATCGGCGCGGCCCTTGACCTGGGCAAGACCCAGGAAGACTACTGGAAGCCCGTGTTCGCGGGCTACGACTTCTCCAGGCAATGGATGAAGGACAACCCGCCCGACGTCATCTTCCTGGTCTTCAACGACCACGCGACCGCCTTCAGCCTGGAGATGATCCCCACCTTTGCCATCGGCACCGCGGCCGAATACCAGCCCGCCGACGAAGGCTGGGGCCCGCGCCCCGTGCCCAAGGTCGTCGGGCACCCCGATCTTGCCGCGCACATCGCGCAAAGCGTGATCCAGCAGGACTTTGACCTCACCATTGTCAACAAGATGGACGTGGACCACGGCCTGACGGTGCCGCTGTCGCTGATGTGTGGCGAGCTCGACCCGAAGAAGGACGCCTGGCCCTGCCCGGTGATTCCATTTGCCGTGAACGTGGTGCAATACCCCGTGCCCAGTGGCCGTCGCTGCTTCCAGCTCGGGCAGGCCATCCGCAAGGCGGTGGAGAGTTTTGACGACAACCTGAACGTGCACATCTGGGGCACGGGCGGCATGAGCCACCAGTTGCAGGGCGCGCGCGCCGGCCTGATCAACCGCGAATGGGACAACGCCTGGCTCGACAAGTTGATCGCCGACCCCGCGGCCTGTGCCGCAACGCCCCACATCGACTACGTGCGCGAGGTCGGCAGCGAAGGCATTGAACTGGTGATGTGGCTGATCGCGCGCGGCGCCATGTCCGACGTCGTGGACGGCAAGGTGCAGGGCCCCGCGCCCATCGTGAAGCACCGCTTCTACCATGTGCCTGCCAGCAACACGGCGGTGGGCCATTTGATTCTCGAAAACCAATAACACCCGTTCGCCCTGAGCTTGTCGAAGGGTCGAAGGGCTCACACCAACACTTGGGCGAGGCTTCGACAGGCTCAGTCCGAACGGAACAGAAGGAAATACCATGACCATCAAAGTCGCACTCGCCGGCGCCGGCGCCTTCGGCATCAAACACCTCGACGGCATCCGGAACATCGACGGCGTGGAAGTCGTCTCGCTGATCAGCCGCGACCTCGACAAGACGAAGGAAGTGGCCGACAAGTACGGCATCCGGCACATCACCACCCGGCTGGAAGACAGCCTGGCGCTGAAGGAGGTGGACGCCGTCATCCTGTGCACGCCCACGCAGATGCACGCCGAGCAGACGCTGGCCTGCCTCAAGGCCGGTAAACACGTGCAGGTTGAAATTCCGCTGGCCGACAACCTGAGCGGCGCTGAAGACGTGGTGGCCCTGCAAAAGAAGACCGGCCTGGTGGCCATGTGTGGCCACACCCGGCGCTTCAACCCCAGCCACCAGTACGTGCACAACCAGATCCGGGCGGGCGCGTTCAACATCCAGCAGATGGATGTGCAGACCTATTTTTTCCGCCGCACCAACACCAACGCGCTGGGCCAGGCCCGCAGCTGGACCGACCACCTGTTGTGGCACCACGCGGCCCACACGGTGGACCTGTTCGCCTACCAGTGCAACAGCCCCATCGTGAAGGCCAACGCCGTGCAGGGCCCGATCCACCCCGTGCTGGGCATTGCCATGGACATGTCCATCCAGCTCCAGGCGGCCAACGGCGCGATCTGCACCTTGTCTCTCAGCTTCAACAACGACGGGCCACTGGGCACTTTCTTCCGCTACATCGGCGACACTGCGACCTACATCGCACGGTA
>JBGSNW010000290.1:0-3430 GCA_041739435.1 Burkholderiaceae bacterium | reverse complement strand
TTGGACGCCCACGGCGACACCGTGCCCATGCGCGGCGTCACCACGATCAGGGTGCCGTCCACCTGGCCGGTGCCGGGTTCGCCGTAGGTCAGCAGCGCGTCCAGGCGCTCCCGCTCGGCTGGCTGCAGCGGATGGTCGGTGGCCACCAGATGCACATAACGGGCGCTCAGGCCGATGATTTTGTCGTGGACGGCCTGCAGGCGGGGCAGCAACTGCTGGACACGAAAGGCGCTCAGGGCGTTGATGCCAGGGCCGGAGCCCTCGAAGTGGGTGATGTGCAGGGTCACAGTGGTGGCCTTGGGTTGGAGACTCGATGGGCGCATGGCCTGCCCGGGCGCCGCTGACTGGGGCGGTCCGGCAAAACCGCAGTTTCGCAAAGCCCACGATTTTACCTGCCCGCATCCCCGGCTCGGCCGGACGCGGCCACGCCGATGCGCACGGCCTGCCGCCGTTCGGGGCCAGTGGGATAATTGGGCCCATGACGATTACCTACAAAGACGCCGAAGGCGTGGCTGGCATGCGCGTGGCGGGCCGCCTGGCCGCCGAAGTGCTGGATTACCTCACCCCCTTCGTGAAGCCCGGCGTGACCACCAATGAACTCGACAAGCTCGCCCACGACCTCATCACCCAGGTGCAGGGTGCCATTCCCGCGCCACTGAACTACCAGCCGTCGGGCTACACGCCCTACCCCAAATCCATCTGCACCTCGATCAACCATCAGGTCTGCCACGGCATCCCGAATGACAAGGCGCTCAAGAAGGGCGACATCGTCAACATCGACATCACCGTCATCAAGGACGGCTGGCACGGCGACACCAGCCGCATGTTCATCGTCGGCGACGCCTCGATCGCCGCGCGGCGCCTGTGCGCCATGACCTACGACGCAATGTGGCACGGCATCGTTCAAGTCAGGCCCGGCGTGCGGCTGGGCGACATCGGCCATGCCATCCAGCGCTTTGCCGAAGGCCACGGCTTTTCGGTGGTGCGGGAATTCTGCGGGCACGGCATCGGCCGCGTCTTTCACGAGGAACCCCAGGTGTTGCACTATGGCAAGCCCGGCACGCTGGAAGAACTTGTGCCGGGCATGACCTTCACCATCGAGCCCATGATCAACGCCGGCCGCCGCGACATCAAGGAGCTGGGCGACGGCTGGACCATCGTCACCAAGGACCACTCCCTCTCGGCCCAGTGGGAGCACACCATCCTGGTCACCGAAACCGGCTACGAGGTGCTGACACTGTCCGCGGGCAGCCCGCCGCCGCCGGCCTTCGTCAAGGCCTGAACCTGCCGCAGGCCCGGGCCTGCGCGCCGCAACCGGACGGAATGCCCATGAACGACACCCCCAGCCTGCGCGAACGCTACCGGCAGCAAAAGGATGCGTTGCTGGGCAACGTGCGCAGTTGCGGCGCCTCCACGCGTGGCATCAAGCGCGCGCTGCAGCAGTTGGCGGCGCTGGCCGATGAAGCCCTGCGCGAACTCTGGCAGCATGCCGGGATGGGGCCACACAGCGCACTGGTTGCCGTGGGTGGTTTTGGCCGCTGCGAATTGTTCCCGCACTCCGACGTGGACGTGCTGGTGCTGCTGCCCGACGGAGAATCCCCCGAAATCGACCCCGCCCTCAAGGCCCGCATCGAGACCTTCATCGGCAGTTGCTGGGACACCGGGCTGGAGATCGGCTCCAGCGTGCGCAGCGTCTCCGACTGCGTGGCCGAGGCCGCCAAGGACGTCACCGTCCAGACCTCGCTGCTCGAATCGCGCCTGATCACCGGCGACCGCCGCCTGTACACCGCGTTCACCGGCCGTTTTCATGCCACGCTCGACCCCAAGGCGTTCCTGGTGGCCAAGACGCTGGAGATGCGCCAGCGCCACAACAAGTTCGAGAACACACCCTACGCGCTGGAGCCCAACTGCAAGGAGTCGCCCGGTGGCCTGCGCGACCTGCAGATCATTCTGTGGGCGGCCCGGGCCGCAGGGTTCGGCAAGAGCTGGGACGACCTCGCCCGCAAGGGCCTGGCCACGCCCTTCGAGGCGCTGCAGATCAAGCGCAACGAGGCACTGTTGTGGCTGATTCGCGCGCGGCTGCACCTGATTTCGGGGCGCCGCGAAGACCGGCTGGTGTTTGATCTGCAAACGGCGGTGGCCGAATCATTCGGCTATGGTCCGAAACCCGCATCCGGCGGCACGACTGCCACGCAGGGCATGGTCCGGGCCAGCGAAGCCCTGATGCGCCGCTACTACTGGGCCGCCAAGGCGGTGAGCCAGCTCAGCCAGATCCTGCTGCTCAATATTGAAGAACGCCTGAACCCGAGCACCCACGAGCCGCGGCCGATCAACGCGCGCTTCAACGAGAAGGCCGGCATGATCGACGTGGCCAGCGACGACCTGTACCTCAAGCAGCCGCACGCCATTCTGGAAACCTTCCTGCTGTACCAGACCACGGTGGGCCTCAAGGGCTTGTCGGCGCGCACGCTGCGGGCGCTGTACAACGCCCGCGGCGTGATGGACGGAAAGTTTCGCAACGACCCGGCCAATCACGCCACGTTCATGCGCATCCTGCGCGAGCCGCCGTCGGGCATCACACACGCCATGCGGTTGATGAACCAGACCTCGGTGCTCGGACGCTACCTGTGGGTGTTCCGGCGCATCGTCGGGCAGATGCAGCACGACCTGTTTCACGTGTACACGGTGGACCAGCACATCCTGATGGTGCTGCGCAACGTGCGGCGCTTTTTCATTGCCGAACACGCGCACGAATACCCCTTTTGCTCGCAGCTCGCCGCGGGCTGGGACAAACCCTGGATTTTTTACGTGGCGGCGTTGTTCCATGACATTGCCAAGGGCCGGGGCGGCGACCATTCCGACCTGGGCCGCCGCGACGTGCGGCGGTTTTGCCGCCAGCACGGCATCGAGCGCGAAGACGCCCGCCTGATCGAATTCCTGGTGGGCGAACACCTGAGCATGAGCCGCATCGCGCAAAAGGAAGACCTGAGCGACCCGGCCGTGATCGGAGACTTTGCACGCCGCGTGGGCAACGAGCGCTACCTCACCGCGCTGTACCTGCTGACGGTGGCCGACATCCGCGGCACCAGCCCCAAGGTGTGGAACGCCTGGAAAGGCAAGCTGCTCGAAGACCTGTACCGCTACACCCTGCGCACCCTGGGCGGGCGGGCGCCCGACCCCGGCGCCGAGGTGGAAGCCCGCAAACGCGAGGCGCTGGTCATCCTGGCACTGCACTCCGAACCGTTCGAGGGCCACAAGGCCCTGTGGGACACGCTGGACGTGGGCTATTTCATGCGCCACGAGGCGACCGACATCGCCTGGCACACCCGGCATCTGGCGCTTTTCCCCTCTGTTATTTGGATCGGAGTCCATCTCGCAGCTATACTAACCCTAGTCTGGCTAGAAATTCTGACATTCCCACCGCAAAATA
>JBGSNW010000287.1:0-14690 GCA_041739435.1 Burkholderiaceae bacterium | reverse complement strand
GCTGGCGGCCGCTTCCCCTGTGTCCGGCCCGCCCTGCGCATGCATCCCCGTCCATGCATAACCGGCCCCCGCCACCACCAGCACCACGGTGGTCAGCAGCGCCAGCAATTTGGGTGAAGGCCTGACGGATTCGCTGTCCGGCGCCTGCGAAGCGGAGGCTGCCCCGGCAGCGGGCTCGGCCGCGCCGCCCATGACAAGCTCAACGATCCGTTTCTCCAGTCGCGTGCGGCTCTCGTCGAATTGCGCCGCCGACAGCGCCCCCGAATCGTGCAGCGCCTTGAGTTGCACGAGCTGTTGCCGAAGGGCGGATAGGTCTTGGTCCATGGGGCTTTCGTCAATAGAGGGGGCACGCGGTCAGGCCGTGGGGCGCTGGCCGCCGTCTTCGGCGCCGGGGGCGTCGTCTTCGTCGGGATCGAACATTTCAGGCGCCATGCGGCTTCGCCTGCGCAGCACCAGCACCAGCGTGGCCAGCCCGGCCACCAGCAACAGGCCTGGCCCAAACCACAGGATGGCCGTCGTGGTCTTGACGGGGGGCCGGTACAGCACGAAGTCGCCGTAGCGGGCCGTCATGTAATCGAGAATCTGGCGATCGGTGTCGCCACGGCGCAGCATTTCGCGGACCTGGTTGCGCAAGTCCACGGCCAGATCCGCGTGCGAATCGGCAATCGTCTGGTTCTGGCACACCAGACAGCGCAGCTCGGCGGTGAGCTTGAGCATCCGGGCTTCCAGCACCGGGTCGTTGGCCGCCGGAGCGGCTTCCTTGGCCGAGGCGGTCGCCAGCATCAGCGCCATCGACAGCGCAAGCAGCCACTTAACCATTGAGTTGCCTCACCAGCGGTTCAAGTTGGGTGCGGATGACCTCAGGGGTTAACGGCCCGATCTGTTTGAAGCGGATCACGCCTTCGCGGTCGATCAGGAATGTTTCAGGCACGCCGTACACGCCCCAGTCGATGCCGACACGGCCGTCCGAATCGAACAGCGAGGCCTCATAAGGGTTGCCAAAGCGTGCCAGCCATTGTTGGCCCGCGCTGCGACCGTCCTTGTAATTCAGGCCATAAATGGGCACCAGTTTTTTCCGGGCAAATTCCACCAGCAGCGGATGCTCTTCCCGGCAGGCCACACACCAGGAGGCCCAGACGTTCAGCACCCAGACCTTGCCCAGCATGTCTTCGCGCCGTATGGTCCGGGCCGCGTCGTCGAGTCGCGTCAACTGGAATTGTGGCGCGGGCTTGTTGATCAACGGCGAAGGGACTTCCTTCGGGTCGAGTTGGAGGCCGGCCGCCAAAAACCACACCAAGCCCAGGAAGATTGCCAGCGGAATCAGAAAACGCAATTGCTTCATGCGGCGGCTCCCGTCGGCGACAAGGCCCCGGCCGTTTGCGCACTGCGCGCCTTGACGCGGTAGCGACGGTCGGCCACCGCCAGGCCTCCGCCCAGCGCCATGAGCAGCGCGCCACCCCAGATCCAGTCGACAAACGGCTTGACATACACCCGCACGATCCAGGCGCCACTGCCCCCCACCGGCTCGCCCAGCGAGACGTAAAGGTCACGCGTCACGCCGGTTGCAATGGCCGCTTCGGTCATCGGGTTCTGCTGGACGCGGTAAATGCGTTTTTCGGGAAACATGTCGCGCAGCCGCCGACCCCCTTCGCTGACCTCGATCAACCCGCGCATGGCGGTGTAGTTCGGGCCCGTGATCTCGCGCGTGCCACGGAAGGTGAATGTGTAGCCATGGACCGTTGTGGAGTCGCCCAGCTCCATCTTGACATCGCGCTCGACTTCGTAGGTCCTGACCATGGTGACGCCAAAGCAGAAGGCCGCCACCCCCAGGTGCGCCAGCATCATGCCCACCAGCGCCCGCGGCAACTGGCGCGCACGACGCGGCACCTCGCGCAGCGGGGCACCGTGGGGTCGCACGTGCTCCCAGAAATCGACGGCCACGGACATCACAATCCAGTACGTCATCAAAAGACCCAGCGTGGCGACCCACGATATCTTGCCCGCGATCAGGCCGGTGGCAAGGGCCGCCACCACCGCCACCCCCAGCGCCCAGCGCAGCCGCCGTGCCAGATCGGGCAACTCGGCCTCTTTCCAGCGCGCCAGCGGGCCTACCCCCATGAGGAAAATTGCCGGCGCCATCAACGGCATGAACACGGTGTCAAAATACGGTGGCCCGACGGAAATCTTGCCCAGGCCCAGCGCATCCAGCAGCAAGGGGTACAGGGTGCCCAGCAGCACCGCGCCCATGGCCACCACCAGCAGCACATTGTTGGCCAGCAGCGCCGACTCCTTGGACACCAGTGCAAACCGGGCACCCAGGCCAATTTTGGGCGCACGCCACGCAAACAGGGTCAGCGACGCGCCGATCACCACCGTCAGGAACGCCAGAATGAACAGGCCACGCCGCGGATCGGTGGCAAACGCGTGAACCGACGACAACACCCCGGAGCGCACCAGGAACGTCCCCAACAGCGACAGCGAAAACGCCAGGATGGCCAGCATCACCGTCCAGGCCTTGAAACTGCCGCGTTTTTCAGTGACGGCGAGGGAATGAATCAGCGCCGTGCCCACCAGCCATGGCATGAACGACGCGTTTTCGACCGGGTCCCAGAACCACCAGCCCCCCCAGCCGAGTTCGTAATAAGCCCACCAGCTGCCCAGCGCAATGCCAACCGTCAGGAACATCCAGGCCACCGTGGTCCACGGTCGGGTCCAGCGCGCCCACTGGGCGTCCAGGTTGCCGCCGATCAACGCGGCCGTGGCAAAGGCAAAAGCCACCGAGAACCCCACGTAGCCCATGTAGAGCAAGGGCGGGTGAAACACCATGCCCGGGTCCTGCAGCAAGGGATTCAGATCGCGACCGTCCGTGGGGGCCGGGAACAACCGATCGAACGGGTTGGAGGTCAACAGCATGAACAACAGGAAGCCCACGCTGATCAATCCCATCACGGCCAATGTCCGGGCGATGACCGGCAAAGGCAGATTGCGGCTGAAACGCGCCACCGCAAACATCCATGCCGCAAGCATGAACACCCACAGCAGCAACGAGCCTTCATGGCTGCCCCACGACGCGGCAATCCGGTAGGGCAACGGCAAGGCCGAGTTGGAGTTGGTGGCAACGTTCAGCACCGTGAAGTCGTTGCGGACGAACGAGGCCACCAGACACCCGAACGCAATGACGACGAGCACAAACAGGACCTTCGAACCGGGTCGCGCCAGCGCCATCCATTCGCGGTTGCCGCGGACCGCCCCCACCAGCGGCAAGCTGCCGACAACGGCGGCAACGCCCAGCGCCAGCCACAGCGCGAAATGACCAATTTCGGGGATCATGGTTTTTTCTCCATCACCAGTGAGTCGGCCATCTTGCCGTTGGGTTGCGCCGCCTGTTTCAAGGCCTCGGCGGCCTCCGGGGGCATGTAGTTTTCGTCGTGTTTGGCCAGGACTTCGCGGGCCTCGAACACGCCTTCGCGCAGCTGGCCCTGCGCCACCACGCCCTTGCCTTCCTTGAACAGGTCCGGGAGGATGCCGGAGTAGCGCACCGGCACGGATTGGGCGGTGTCGGTCACCACAAAATTCACCATCACGCCATCGCGCTTGACGCTGCCCGCCTCCACCAGCCCGCCCAGGCGGAACGTGCGCCCCGTGGGCGCCTCCCTGGCAGCGATCTGGGACGGTGAATAAAAGAAAACAAGATTGCTCTGGAATGCGTTGAGCACGAGCGCTGCCGCCACACCAATGACGGCCACCACGCCGCCCGCAATCGCCAAGCGTTTGTGTCTGGGTTTCATAGGGAAATCTCCGGTTGGGAAGACGACGCCACGTCGTCCCGCGCGGCGCGGTGCCGACGTCGGGCAAGCAGCGGTTCGACCAGCATGACAACGGCGGTCACGGCGTAGGACCCCCACACGTAGAGGCCGTACCCGCCCATGGCAAAAAACTCACTGGCGCTGCCCCAGTTCATGGCGTGACCCCCTTCAGTTTCGAGTCCAATGCACGAACCCAGTCGGTCTCACGCTCGCGCTCCAGCACGATGGCCCGGGTGCGCATGAAAATCACGGCAAACGCATAGGCCCAGCAGGCAATGGTCATGAGCAGCATCGCGTTGAGCATGGTGGTGGCCATCTTGGGGGCAGCGGTCATGCTGATGGTGGCGCCCTGGTGCAGCGTGTTCCACCAGCGGACGGAAAAATAGATGATGGGCACGTTCACCGCGCCCACCAGCGCCAGTAGCGCACCGGCATGGTCGGCCCGCCGCGTGTCGTCGATCGCCTCGACCAGCGCGATGTACCCCATGTACAAAAACAGCAGAATGAGTTCGGACGTCAGGCGCGCATCCCAGACCCACCAGGTGCCCCAGGTCGGTTTGCCCCAGAGGGCGCCAGTCCACAGCGCCACAAAGGTGAACATCGCTCCCGTGGGCGCCACGGCCCGCGCCACCATCGACGCGAGGCGGGCGTTGAACGCCCAGCCGATCACGGCCCAGCCCGCCATCACCAGGTAGAGCAGCATCGACATCCAGGCGGCCGGCACGTGGATGAAGATGATGCGGTAGGCATCGCCCTGCGTGGCGTCGGTCGGTGCCACAAAAAATCCCATGTAGAGCCCCGCCACCGCAAATGCGATGGCAACAGCCCAGAACCAGGGCACCAACGCTCCGGCCAGCCCATAAAACCGTGATGGCGCCGCAAACGTGAACAGCCGTATCGGCAGTTTTGTCATGTCTCAAATCACCTTTTCATTCGATCGCAGAAGATTCATGCCATCGATATCCGCAACGCCGCCGCCGCCGCCACGGGCGCACCCAGGGCCGTCAACAACAACAAAGCCCCCATCAGCGACAGGTAGGCCTGCGCCGACAGTCCGGAATCCACCGCCACGGCCGCCCCTGCACCGAAGATGAGGACCGGAATGCACAACGGCAACACCAGGAGCAGGATCAGCACCCCCCCGCTGCGCAGACCCAGTGTCAGGGCCGAGCCGACGCTGCCCAGCAGACTGAGCACCGGGGTCCCCAGCAACAGACTCCACGTGAGTGTCGCAATGGCGTCCCCCGACATGCCAAACAAAAGCCCCAGCAGCGGTGTGGCAATGATCAGCGGCACCCCCGTCAGCACCCAGTGTGCAAAAGCCTTTCCCGCTGTCAACATGATGGCCGACCGTGGCGCCAGCAGCATCTGCTCCAGCGAGCCATCGGCGTAATCGGATGTGTAGAGCGTGCCCAGCGACATCATCGCCGCCAGCAACGCACAAACCCACACCACGCCCGGCGCGATCTGCCGGAGCATTTGCGCCTCCGGCCCCACCCCCAACGGGAACAGGCTGGCCGCCACCACGAAGAACACCACGGGCAACAAGGCCTCCAGGCGCCGACGCCCGGCAAGACGAAGGTCGCGCGCGGTCAGCAGCATGAAACCGTTCACCGTCATGGCTTGCCGCTCCGGACCAGTTCCAGCACATCGGCCCGCGGCGCCTTGGGCCCCAGGGGCAGGTGCGACGTCATCAACACACCGCCACCGCGTGCCAGATGCTCGACCAGCATGTCGTCCACCACATCGATGCCCGAGGCGTCGAGCGCATCGTAGGGTTCGTCCAGCACCCAGAGCGTGGGCGCAGTCTCCAGCGCGAGGCGCGCCAGCGCAACGCGGCGGCGCTGCCCCTGCGACAGGGTACGGACAAAGGCATTTCGACGATGACCCATGCCCAGGCGCTGCAACGCGCTGTCGATGGCAACGTCCGCCGCCGCACGTCCGTGCAGCCGCGCGAGAAACTGCAGCGACTCGAAGACCGTGAGATCGTCCTTGAGCCCATTGGCGTGTCCGATGTACACGCATGCGGCTTCAGCGGGCGCATCATCAACGGCCCCGTCGCGTGCAAACTTCACCGTTCCACGCTCGGGCTTCGACAAGCCCGCCACCACGCGCAACAGCGATGTTTTCCCGGAACCATTGTGGCCGCGAAGCCAGAGGCATCCCGAACGGACAACCCTGAAATCGAGATTCTCGAACAGCCATTCGTTCCCTCGTCGGCAGGCCAGATTCTCAACAACCACCAGCGCCATGCCACCTGCATCAGAAATCGTACCGCCCCCCGAGGAAATAGAACACCCGGTCAGCGGTTTCATTGCGGGTGGCAGAGGTCGTCTTGGAACGCTCATAGGACAGTTCGGATTCGAGGGTCACTTGCTGCAGGACGCGATAGGTCAGGCGCAAGCCAGGGGCCGTGCGTGAGGTGGTGGTGTCGGTATTGTCATTTTGCGTGTAATAACGCAAGGAGGGCTCCAGTTGCCACTTGGGACCGATGCTCGTCAGGTTATTGTAGGACAGCAGGGTTCCACGAAAAGTCGGCCCCTTCAGGTAGGTCACATTGAATACGTGGGTGTCGCGCGCCGAGTAGAGGTTGCTGCCGATCAGCTGGGTGCCCAGGCTCCACTGATTGCCGGTACTCGGCTGCCCGTTCGGAAGGATGATGGGCACCGGATTCACCTTGCCGACGCTCGTCAGCCGCACATCGCCACCCACTTGCCAGTTCCGGCCGACCGGGGTGGTCACCCCGATCAAACCCTGTTGCTGGTAGGCCGTGATCGCTTTGACCTGGCTGCGCAGTGTGCTCAAGGGCGTGGTGCCCAACAGATCGGACACCTTGCGCGCGGTCGTCGTCAGCGACGGATCCTGGAAAAACAGGATATTGCCCAGCGACAGGATCGGCGTGGCGCGCCGGTCGTACAGCAGGTTGAACACGGTGGTGTCCGCCAATTGCCACGTGCCCTGCAGCGACGCAATGTTGACCGCTTGCGCCTTGGTGTCGTAGTCAAGCTGACCGAAGGCAGACACGCCGCCGCTGAAATACCGCAGTTCGGTGCCAACAGCGCGACGGTCCACCACTCCGTCAATGATTTGCTGGTTGAAGTAGAGGTTGCCGTTGATCCCCTTGGTCAAGGCCTCGGAATCGATCGAGAACCCGTAAAAATGGCGCTTCGTGTCCAGCAGATCGTCGGTGGGTTTGCCACCCACCACATTGATCTTCCATTTGGGCGCAAACACGTACCCCGCCTGTGCGCCGTCGAACCGGTACAGCACCCCGGCACCGGTTGGAGACTGGCGCCCCAGGCGAATGCTGGTGCCATTCACGAAAGACCGGTGGTCCACATACAGCGAAGTCAGCCGATTCCGGTTCCGGCCAGCGGTGTGAAGGTCCCGGGTATAGCCGTCACGAAACACAAACCGCGTATCGCTGTTCGCATCCCGTTTGCGCCAGTTCAGATCGACGTTGGTCAGCACCTGACTTTGATCGGTTCCCGACAAGGTGTTGTCGCTCAGAAGTTCAGGCAAGCCACTGATGGGGGAATCCTGAAACTCCTGGTTTCGCACCTTGGACTGCCCCCCAAAATAGAAGGCCGAGACCGATCCTCCCCAAACCCCAGGCGGCGACCTGGGCGCCTCGGGTGTCGCTGCAACGGTCGCTGTGGGAAGGGCTTCGAGCATCTGCCGCACCCGGGTGCTGTCGTCTCCGCTCGGATACAGCGCAAGAAACTGTTCGAACTCCGCTCGTGCCCGGTTGTTGTCGCCGAGTTTGAGCCGTGCCATGCCGGCAAGCTCCTGGGCTTTGCGGGTGGATTGCGTCGGGGGCAAATTCAACAACTGGTTCAGCGGCTCCAGCGCCGCTGAAAATTCGCCCCGGTCATACGCAGCCTGGGCACTGGACAGCAACGAAGCGGCTGCAGCCTCGGTTTGCGGCGCCGTCGCACCTTGCACCAGCCGGGGCTGCTGGTCCTGACCGGTTCCCGGCTGGGTTGCGCCGACGACCGCTCCCGGGAAGCGTGGCAGCAGCACCGCCAATGCCTTCTGGGCCTCCTTGGCCGTGGCAAAGTACCCGATATTCGTTTCATAAACGGACTTGCCGTTCACGATGCGGCGCGCCGTGAAGGTCTGGTATTCCTGTAGCTGTGCCGGCACCGAGGCCGCAAGCTGACGCCCGGGATCCTCCGAACTTTGCAGCGTGATGATGAAGCGTCGCTCCGAATCCGCAATCACGCCTGGCTTGACCAGGGCCACTGCGCGCACGGACTCCCCCAGCCCGGTGAGGACAACTTCAATGCTGCGATTGCCACGTCCCGCCCGCACCTTGAAGGGTGTTGGCTTCGAAAAGCGTAGCACCAGCTTTCGGTTCCGGTTTTGGGTATTCACCGCCTCATCGCTGACGGCAATTTCAGGCATGTTCGCCGCACCACCCACAACACGGCGTTCGCCCGGGGCCAGATTGAGCCGGTCACGCGTTGGCAAAACATCATAGAAAACCTGTACCAGGTCGCGCGCCCGGGAGGTAACAGGCCGCCGGTACTGGATCGCCGTGACGAACCTGATCTGAATCACGGCATCGGCGCCGTCCTGGCGCAGTTCAATGTCGTCAATCAATTGCGCATTTGCGGCCATCGCAACCAACAGAAAAGCCAGCGCCACTCCCACCCGTTGAATGAATTTCGTCATGATTTTTTTGCGTTGAAATGACTTTGTGCTGCCCGTGCGCAGACTTCTCTCGCCTCGATGAATCGGCGCCAGATCCGACGCCCAGCTCCTGGCCCCACGAATCCTCAATCCCATTCCACAAAAGTGGCGCCCTTGTTCCCCAAGGGCCGGTGACAGCCGGCATTGGAGCAATCCGTTGCGGGCGGATTGGTCGTCTTGTGGGTGGGTGATTTCTTGTCCATGCGGCCCAGGAAATTCGTTCCTGTCGCATGGCAGGCCTTGCACCAGCCCGCCCCGCCGCCCAGACTCGCGTTGTGATTCATGCGCATGGAACCCCAGCTTGTCGTACTGGTGTGGCAGGCCTTGCAATCCATCGACGTCCCATTGAGCAACTGGATCTCAGGAATGTGGTTGACAGGCTTTGCCAGTGCCCCCGTCGTCCCCTGCGACACATAACTCCCGTTGTGGCAGGACTTGCAGGTGGCGGTGGACACAACCGTGTGATTCATCGCGACAGCCGTGGCAAAGCTCGTTTGCGAACGGTGGCAGGAATCGCATTTGGCCACGCCCGTGGTGACCGGAATGTGTGTGGGTGTCTTGCCTTTCGCGGTGGTCCCGTTATGGCAGGTGTCGCAGGTTCCGGTGCCCACCGCGTTGGCGGGCGAGTGCCCAAACACCACGGTCAACCAGCTGGTTGTCGAGCGATGACAGCTTTCGCAGGTCGTCACGCCAACGTGTGTGGGTGTATTGGGCTTGGCAACCGCAGGGGGGTAGCTGCCATTGTGGCAACTCGCGCACTGCGTGCTCACCGACACATTGCCGTGAAAGCGCGCCGGCGTCCACGCTGCAAATCCGCCTTTGTGACAGTTGTCGCAGTTGGTGATGGCCACCCCGCTCAAGGTTTGATACGGAATGTGGTTCGCTGTGCGTCCGTCCGCGGGCGGGAAGGCGCCGCTGTGACAGGTCGAACACTGGTTGATCACCGTCACCTGGGTGTGGTTGAAGCGGCTGGGCCGCCAGGTATTGGTGGCATGGCAACCGATGCAGTTGGTGGCGCCCACCGGAATGTGGGTGCCGGACTTGCCCGTCGCAGTGGAACCGTTGTGGCAGCTCGCGCAGTTGGTGGTGGTATTGAAAGTGCTGTGATCCACCGACGCCGAACTCCAGTTCCCCGTGGACTTGTGGCAGGCCTCGCAATTGCCAGTCACGCTGGCATGGATGTTTGTGTTGGGCTTGCTGCCGATATGACAGGTCGCACACTGATTGCTCACCGTTACAGCGGCATGGAGCCTGGCCGGCGTCCAGCTTGAGAAGCCCGCTTTATGGCAGGTGTCACAGTTGGCGATCGCCAATCCGCTGATTCGCTCATAGGGCGTGTGGGTGACGGACTTTCCGTCCGCGGGACGGTACGCACCACTGTGGCAGGTGGAACACTGGTTGACCGTCGTCACCTGCGTGTGATTGAACCGGGTCGGCTTCCAGGCGGTGGTGGCATGGCAACTGGTGCAGTTGGTCGACCCCACCGGAATATGGGTCCCCGTTTTCCCGGATGCCGTTCGCCCATCATGGCAACTCGCGCAATTCGTCGCGGCGCTGAAAGTGTTGTGGTCCGGCCTGGCCGAATTCCAGGTCGACGTTGACTTGTGGCAAGAGTCGCAAGCGGCCTGGGTTGGGATGTGTCCGGGCGACTTGCCTTTGGCCACCGTGCCGTTGTGACAGCTTGCGCACGAACCCGCAGCGATCCCCATGTGGTCAAACCGGGCGCCCATGAACGACCGGGTGTTGTGACAACTGTCGCACGACTGCTGCGTGGGCATATGGGTGGGAGTGATGACCACATTGCCGCGCGAAATCCGGTTGCCACTGATGTGGCAACTGACACAGTCCTTGGGCGTGCCCCTGAATACGCCATTGACATGGCACGACTCGCATTGGGCTGAAACGTGAACCCCTGTGAGCGCAAAGCCGGTTTTCAGGTGATCGAAGGCGCGGCCCGCCACTTGAGGCTGCGTCAACGCATGAGCGCCTGCCAGCATGAGCGCGAGCGCGAACACCCATCTGAAGACGGTCGACCACCCCCTCTTTCGTGTCGTGCTGGTGTTCATGGCTTTTCCCGTCCCGTCGTAAGGTGGTTTCTTGTGGAGTGGTTTCGTTGTCGACCAATGCTCATACCGGCTTGCCTGCGCGCAAAATCGCGTCGTCGCGCGTCAACGGGTACATCGCCAACCCCAACAACAGCATCCGCACGTTGATCGTCTGCCTCAACCGATCGTCAACCCATCCGATCCGGTTGGTGACCTTCCTCCAGTTTTCGGACACATGGCACTGTTCACATCGCGGCCCGAATTGCCCGTCGTGGCGGTCGTCCTTGCGGTGGCAAGAAATGCAGGTAGCCCCCACGGCTGCGGCTTTTTTCCCCTTGGGGGCTTCGCGTGTGTGACAGCTTTCGCAGGCCACCTTCCGGTGTGCCCCGTCGAGCTTGAATTCCGTTCGTTTGCCGTGATCAAAGTCCCAGATGGCCCAGCCACGGGTGTTGTGGCAGTCCTGGCACTCCACGCCAAACTTCAGTTTGTGCCGGTCTTCCTTCTGATGGCAGGCGTGGCAGTCGCGCGGGGCGTCCTTGTAGCGCTGCGTCTCATGGCAGCTCTTGCACGTCGTCGTGATGTGACGACCGGTCAGCGGGAAGCGCGTCAGCCCGTGGTCAAAGCGGGTGGTCTTCCAACTCCTGTCACCGTGGCATTGACCGCACTCCTTGCCCTGTGTGCCTTCGTGTTTGTCGTCTTTATTGTGGCAGCTGTAACAGTCCAACGGCGTCTTGCGAAAGCTCTTCAAGTCCTTGTGGCACGCGTTGCATTTCAGCAACCCATCGGCATGGGCATTGCGCAGCAAAAAACGGGTCTTGTCATGATTGAACCGACCCGTGGTGGTTTTCCAGTCCCGCTCGGCATGGCAGTCGGCACATTGTTGGCCCAGGGTGGACTCGTGCCTGTCGTCCTTTTTGTGACAGGCGTGGCAATCCGTGGGGGCATCCCTGAACATGGCACTCTTGTGACAATCCTTGCACTCCACCTTGGCGTGTTTGCCCAACAACGGAAAGCTGGACTGCCCGTGGTCAAACCTGGGTGGCTCTTTCCAGCTGCGCTCACTGTGGCAACTGCCACAGTCCTTGCCCAATGACGTCTTGTGCTTGTCGTCTTTCTGATGGCATGCGTGACAGTCCTGGCTCAGCTTGACGCGGTACAGGTTCCCGGTATGGCAGTCCGTGCATCTGGCGGTACGGTGCTTGCCACGCAGCACGTATTGGGTGTCGGTGTCATGGTTGAAATGGGCGGGCTTCCAGGTTTTGGTTCCATGGCAGCTGTCGCATTTTTCGCCATACAGCCCTTTGTGCCCCTTGCTGCTGTCGTCGTCCTTGCGGTGGCAACCGATACAGGCGCGCGGTGTTTCCTTGTACCGGTTCGTTTTGTGGCAATCCACGCACTTGATGTCGTTGTGTTTGCCCGTCAGTGAGAACCGGGTCTTGGCGTGGTCAAAGCGGGTTTCCTTCCAGCTCGATTCCGTATGACAGTCGGCGCATTGGGCGCCCAGTCCACCCTTGTGAACATCGTCCTTCTTGTGACAGGCATTGCATTCATGGAGCGCTTCCCGGTATTTTTTCCCGGCGGAGTGACACTTTTCGCACGCCAGTTTTTCATGCTTTCCCTGGAGCCTGAAATCGGTCTGCGCATGGTCGAACGATTTCTTGTCGAGTTCAACGATCCGGGCGTTTCGTCCCTTGTGATCGGTATGACACGAATTGCACGCCTGCGGCTTGAGGTGTCCGTGATATCCCGTGCGCGCCCTCACATCAGCCCCCACGTCCCTGTGACAACCCATGCACAGGCCGTCCTGCGCCTTGCGGTCGAACTTCACGTGACACTGCGTGCACTCTTCCTCGTATTTGGCGTGCCCCTGGATCAATTTTCCGGGCGCGAGAATCGATTCGATGGACTGCGCCCGGACTGCCGACGACACCACGCAGCCCAGCAGCATCAGCAGGCCCAGCAACACCCGAAGTTGCAGGATGAAGGATGTATAACGCCATGGCATCAACAAACGGCGGTGCCCACTCAATACACGTGAACCGCCACCACGTGCACGATGGCACTGATGACCAGCAAATAGACGAATGGCAGATGGGCCACATGCCACAACGAGAACAGATGCTCGTACGCGGTGTACTGCGACACGCGCACCACCGCGTTCAGGTAACGCCGCACCAGTTTGCGAGCCAGCCGTTCGCGTTTTTCCTGCGCGGTCGGATCCAGCCGCGCCAGGCGCCCCATCGCCTTGATCGGTTCGCGCAGTTCGGCCACGCACGCACGGTAAGTGAGCCATTGCCGCACGGGCAACCAGAACACACGGACAAAGCAGCCCAGCATGCCAGGACGGGCCGTTGTGGCGTTCTTCTCGAACGCTTTCAGGCGCGCTTCCACGGCCGGCGCAAACGTGAGGCGCGAACGTGCCTCCTGTTGATGCAGCCCGGCGCGCTCGCGCAATTCGCGCAGATTGGTCTGCTCGCCATGCAGGCCGCGGTTGACGCGGGCATAAATGAAGCGCCCCACGACACCGCTCAAGGCCACGATCAACATGCTGTAGAGCGCGGCCGCCGCATTGAGTGAGCGCGCATGAAAGTTGGAATGCAGCAGGATCAGCAGCGGCCCCCCCACCCCCAGGACCATGTGGACCACAAACCACCACTTCACCTTGCCCCACCGGTGGGTCAGACGCAGCCGCTTGCGAAGGGGATAGCTGAACAGCAGCAGCAGCATGACACCGCCGACCACACCAATCCAGTACCCCACGTCGTCCCCTGACTCAAAATGGCCCAACCGGCTGACCTGCCAGACCGTCCAGGTCAGCGCCGCGAGGACGACGTACACCATCGTGTCGCCCGCCAACAGGCTGCGCGGGGGCTTTGTCCGGCTGGCCACCCTGTCCTGCTGTGCCGTCCGACATTCGTCCGCGGCCCCCGAACACTGACGCGCGGCAGGCCCGCAAGCCGCCGACGCAGCACGTCCGGATGCACCGCCCACCGGCGGCCGATTGACGGACGTTGCACTCATGGCACGTTCCTCACGCTATTCCCTCCTCAAGACCAAACACTGCCCCGCACGCCTGCGCAGTGCGTTTTGTGCCTGCCAGTGACGCGGTGAGCCCCCGTCCAACCACCGTGGGGGGCCCGATGCGCCCTCCTCCGGCTTGTAACTTTGAAACGAGGCTATCACCCGCACTTTGTGAGAATCTAGCCAGTATCCGTAACCATACGTAAACAATGATTGCGTTGCCTGGATTCAGGAATCCGTTCAATTTCACTCGGTAAAGATCATTATTCCCAACGGTTTGGTGACGTTTTCTGACCGTTTGAATTTCTCCATGCCCCATATTTGGGTGTTGTTTTCAACCCGATCCAAGGCGTGGAAATACGCCGATGCCGACGTCGAAGTCCAGGTTGCGGACCTGCAGTCCCGCAGCCCGATCACGACTACGATATCCACCATGCCCCAACTGCACCGCTGGTTTCCGTTTCTCCGCTGGCCTCGTCCAGGCGCAGCCCTGTGGCGCACGGAGATCGGCGCCGGCCTCACGGTGGCGGTGGTGATGGTCCCGCAGTCGGTCGCCTATGCGGCGCTGGCGGGCATGCCCCTGGTGACCGGCCTGTATGCCACCTTCCTGCCCATGCTGGCCGCGGTGCTGTTCAGCAGTTCCACGCGGCTGTCGGTCGGCCCTTCCGCCCTGACCAGCGTGCTGGTCGGGGCGTCGCTGCTCGGCCTCGCCGAGCCGGGCTCCACACCGTGGATTGCGCTGGCCGTCTGGCTGGCCCTGCTGTCCGGTGGCATCCAGCTGGCGCTGGGCGCGTTTCAGGCGTCGTGGGTTCTCAACCTGGTGAGCTCGCCGGTGCTGACCGGTTTCAGCCAGGCCGCCGCCCTGCTCATCATTGCCTCGCAGATTCCGACCTTGCTGGGGCTGCAAGGGCCACTGTCCTCGCTGCTCGCGTCACCCCGCTTTGACACCGAGGCGCTGAGCTTCGGCGTCGTCAGCATCGCTTTGTTCATCATCGGCAGGCGGTGGGCGCCACGCGTGCCAACCCTGCTGCTGGTGATTGCCGGCTCCGCCGCCGTCAGCCGCTGGACGGGGTATTCCGGGCACGGCGCCGTCATCGGCCCATTGCCGGCCGGGCTGCCCGCA
>JBGSNW010000084.1:0-10814 GCA_041739435.1 Burkholderiaceae bacterium | reverse complement strand
GGGGGGTGGATGGAGGCACTCATGCGCCAGCGGCCGTCCGCGCCTTGGCGCGCTGGTAGCCGGCGTGCAGTTTCTGGTAGACCGGGCCGGGTTGGCCGCTGCCCACGGGGGCGCCATCCAGGGTGGTGATGGCCAGCACCTCCTTGGTGGCCGACGAAAGAATCAGCTCGTCGGCGCCCAGCACCTCGCCGCGGGTGATGCTGGTGAGCCGGAAGGGGATGCCGGCTTCGGCGCACATTTCCTCGATCAGCCCGTAGCGGATGCCTTCGAGCACCAGGTGGTTCTTGAGCGGACCCAGCACCTGGCCGCCACGCACCACCCAGACGTTGCTGGCGGCGGCCTCGCTCAGGTAGCCGTCGCGGAACATCACGGTTTCAACGGCACCGGCGTCAAAGCTGATCTGGCGCGAAAACACCGCGCCCAGCAGGCTCACGCTCTTGATGTGCGCCTTTTGCCAGCGGAAGTCGTCGGCGCTGACGCAGGCCACGCCTTTTTCGCGCTGTTCGGCCGTGGGGGGCTTCATGCGGCTGGTCATCACGAACACCGTGGGGGCGATGTCGGTGGGCATGACGTGGTCGCGCAGCGCCACCCCGCGCGTGACCTGGATGTACACCAATTGATCAGCTTTTTGGGCTTGAGCCCCCGCCGATTGGTCATAGTCTGCTATTAATTTCGAAATGATCCCGCCCCATTGGGCGTGGGTGAAAGGGTTGGCCATGCGCAACTCGGCCAGGCTGCGGTCGAGCCGCGCCATGTGCTGCGCAAACCGGAAGGGGTGCCCGGCGTACACCGGCACCACTTCGTACACACCGTCGCCAAAGATGAAGCCGCGGTCCATGACGCTGACTTTGGCGTCGCGCAGCACGGTGTAGTCGCCATTCAGAAAACACGGCGTGTCGGGCAGGAAGGAGAGGTCTGGAGGGGGCATGACAGGATTTTGTGGCAAAAAAGTGGGGGAGGCCTGTGGACGATCAAGAAAGAAGCAGTGAGCGGCTGGGCAAAAACGCGCCAGGGAGGTCAGCGGACCAGCACCACGGCGGCCACCGCCAGCCAGCCCAGCACAAAGTTGGTGACCACGCCCCGGTGCAACCTGCCGATCTGGACGCCACCCGCAGGCCAGTCGCCCGCCGCAACGGCATGCCGGAGGCGTCGAAAGGGGCCGAAAAACAGGTGCGCAAAAATCAGGAACATCACCATGCCGATGGCCAGCATCAGGTGCTGGCCCAGTGGCGCGCGGGCCATGCCCACGGGCAGCAGCATGGCCAGGCCCGTGCTCAGCAACACGGCGATGCTGAGCCACACCGCCTGGAAGAAGCGCGCCAGCACCGCGGTCAGCAGTGGCAACCGCACCGGTGGGGCGAGCTGGGCGATGGCCACCGGGCGCAGCGCCAGCAGCACGAACGCCATGCCGCCCAGCCACACAATGGCGGCGGCGAGGTGGAGCAGTTGGGCGACAGCGAACATCGGGGCTTTCGGGGCGTCGGTCGAGGGAGATGGCCATTGTGCCGCTTCGGGTCAGGCCATCCGCCCGGCAGTGCTTTTCAAGGGGCGGCGCAGGTCGTCCTGGAGTCGCACGGGTTTTTACTTATAATCAATGGCTTTGCGAAATTCTCCGGATGTAACTTGCGCGTAATTTCCAATGACAACAATGACGCAAGTCGCATCAGATGAGGGGAACGACCCCGAATTCAAGCCACTGACCGCCGACGAGGCGCGCCGGTTGCGGGAAAAAAATCCGCCGCTGTCTCCGTGGCGGGTGATCGCGGGGCAGGGGCTGGTGGGCGTGCTGGTGGCGTTGGCCGCCTGGGGCCTGACGGGCAAGCAGCACATGGGCTGGTCTGCCGGCTACGGCGCGCTGGCGGTGGTGATCCCGGCGGCCCTGTTTGCGCGGGGCCTGACCAGCCGGGTGTCCTCGGTGAATGCGGGCGCTGCGGTGTTCGCCTTCTTCCTGTGGGAGATGGTCAAGATCGCCTTGACGCTGGCAATGCTGTTTGCCGCGCCCAGGCTGGTGGAGTCACTGAGCTGGCCGGCCATGCTGGTGGGCCTGGTGGTGACGATGAAGGTTTATTGGGTGGCGCTTTGGCTCCGCCCCAAACGTTGACAACTGACGAGTAAACGACGGGCAAACAGATGGCTGCTGAAAACGGACCTACCGCCGGTGAATACATTGGTCACCACCTGACGCATCTGCAGAACAAGCCGATGCAGGGCGTGATTGACTTTTCGGTCTACAACCTCGACTCGATTTTCTGGGCCGTTTTGCTGGGCGTCATTGGCAGTTTTGTGCTGTGGCGGGCGGCCAAATCGGCCACCTCCGGCGTCCCGGGGCGGTTCCAGGCCGCGGTTGAAATCCTGGTTGAAATGGTGGACAGCCAGGCCAAGGGCATCATCCACAACGCCAACAGCCGCAAGCTGGTGGCCCCGCTGGCGCTCACCGTGTTCGTCTGGATCTTTCTCATGAACGCCATGGACCTGCTGCCCGTGGACTTCCTGCCCAAGGTCTGGGAGTGGATTTACGGCGCTGCCGGCCACGACCCGCATCACGCCTACCTGCGCGTTGTGCCCACGGCCGATCTGTCCACCACGCTGGGGCTGTCGGTGTCGGTGTTGCTGGTGACCATCGCCTACAACATCAAGATCAAGGGCCTGGGCGGCTGGGTGCACGAGTTGTTCACCGCGCCGTTTGGCAGCCACCCCGTGCTGTGGCCCGTCAATTTCCTGATGCAGATGATCGAGTTTGCCGCCAAGACGGTGTCGCATGGCATGCGGCTGTTCGGCAACATGTACGCGGGTGAACTGGTGTTCATGCTGATCGCGCTCATGGGCGGCACGGCCGCGCTGTCGCTGTCGGGCATCCTGTTGCCGATCGGCCATGTGCTGGCCGGCACCATCTGGGCCATCTTCCATATTTTGATCATCACGCTGCAGGCATTCATCTTCATGATGCTGACGCTGGTGTACGTCGGTCAGGCCCACGACCACCACTGATTTCCCTTTCGTTTCCCGCTTTTTCTTTCTGTTAGTCAACTTAAATCCATAGGAGCTCTAAATGGAACACGTTCTTGGTTTTGTCGCTTTGGCCGCTGGCCTGATCATTGGCCTGGGCGCCATCGGTGCCTGTATCGGCATCGGCATCATGGGCAGCAAGTACCTGGAGGCCGCCGCCCGCCAGCCCGAACTCATGAACGAACTGCAGACCAAGATGTTCCTGCTGGCCGGCCTGATCGACGCGGCCTTCCTGATCGGCGTCGGTATCGCGATGATGTTCGCGTTCGCCAACCCGTTTGTGCTGAAGTAATCGTTGCAACAACCCACAGAAAGGTGTTGCCGTGAGCATTAACGCAACCCTGTTCGTTCAGGCCATCGTTTTTGCGATCCTGGTCTGGTTCACGATGAAGTTCGTGTGGCCGCCGATCGCCAATGCGCTGGACGAACGTGCCAAGAAAATCGCCGACGGCCTGGCCGCCGCCGACAAGGCCAAGTCCGAACTTTCTCTCGCCAACCGGCGCGTCGAGGACGAACTGGCCAAGTCGCGCACCGAGTCCGCAGCGCGCCTGGCCGATGCCGAGCGTCGTGGGCAGGCCCTCATCGAGGAAGCCAAGGCCCGTGCCGCCGAGGAAGCCGCCAAGATCGTGGCCGCGGCCAAGGTCGAGGCCGATCAGCAGACGGTCAAGGCCCGCGAGGCCCTGCGCGAGCAGGTCGCGGCCCTGGCGGTCAAGGGCGCCGAGCAGATTCTCCGCAAGGAAGTCAATGCCAGCGTCCATGCCGATCTGCTGGGTCGGCTGAAGACGGAGCTGTGAGGTCCCACCATGGCTGAACTCGCTACCATCGCCCGTCCTTACGCCGAAGCCCTGTTCCAGTCCGGCAAGTCCGATCTGGCGGGCACGGCGGCCTGGGTGGATTCGCTGGCTGCCATCGCGGGCGACGCCCGGCTGCAGCAGCTGGCGGGCAACCCGAACGTCACCGACGCGCAACTGTTTGACCTCATCAGCGGGGTCGCGGGCGGGGCCTTGCCGGCGCAGGCTGGCAATTTCCTGCGCACCGTGATCGAAAACGGCCGTCTCGGCGTGCTGCCCGAAATCGCCACGCAATTCCGTGCGTTGAAAAACGCGCAGGCCGGTGCGTCCGATGCCGTGGTGCAGTCCGCGTTCCCGGTGGACAGTGCGGCGCTGGCCGAGCTGTCGGCCACGCTCGAAAAGCGTTTTGGCCGCAAGCTCAACGTGAGCGTGGCCCTTGCGCCCGAGTTGATCGGTGGCGTTCGCGTGGTGGTGGGCGACGAGGTGCTCGACACCTCCGTCAAGGCCCGCCTGGCGCAAATGAGAGCGGCCCTGACGGCGTAGGCTGTGGTCTGTATTTTTGGGCTGGAGCGCCGCTCTTGCCTGTTGGCAATTTAAGGAAAGAAGGAAAGAGTCATGCAACTCAATCCCGCAGAAATTTCTGAACTGATCAAGAGCCGCATTGAAGGCCTGTCGGCCAGTGCAGACATCCGCAATCAGGGCACCGTGGTCTCGGTGACCGACGGCATCGTCCGCATCCACGGCCTGTCCGATGTGATGCAGGGCGAAATGCTCGAATTCCCGCCCACGGCCGACGGCACGCCGACCTACGGCCTGGCGCTCAACCTCGAGCGTGATTCCGTGGGCTCGGTGATTCTGGGTGAATACGAGCACATTTCCGAAGGCGACACCGTCAAGTGCACGGGCCGCATCCTGGAAGTGCCGGTCGGCCCCGAGCTGATTGGCCGCGTCGTCAACGCGCTGGGCCAGCCGATCGACGGCAAGGGCCCGATCAACGCCAAGATGACCGACGTGATCGAAAAGGTCGCCCCAGGCGTGATCGCCCGCAAGTCGGTGGACCAGCCGGTGCAGACCGGCCTGAAGTCGATCGACTCGATGGTGCCCGTGGGCCGCGGCCAGCGCGAGCTGATCATCGGCGACCGCCAGACCGGCAAGACCGCGGTGGCGATCGACGCGATCATCAACCAGAAGGGCCAGAACATGACCTGCGTGTACGTGGCCATCGGACAGAAAGCCTCGTCGATCAAGAACGTGGTGCGCTCGCTGGAACAGGCCGACGCCATGGACTACACCATCGTCGTGGCCGCATCGGCGTCCGAATCGGCGGCCATGCAGTACGTGTCGGCCTACTCGGGCTGCACCATGGGTGAATACTTCCGCGACCGCGGCCAGGACGCCCTGATCGTGTACGACGATCTGTCCAAGCAGGCCGTGGCCTACCGCCAGGTGTCGCTGCTGCTGCGCCGCCCGCCGGGCCGCGAAGCCTACCCCGGCGACGTGTTCTATCTGCACAGCCGCCTGCTGGAGCGGGCCGCCCGCGTCAACGAAAAATACGTTGAAGACTTCACCAAGGGCGAAGTCAAGGGCAAGACCGGTTCGCTGACGGCGCTGCCGATCATCGAAACGCAGGCTGGCGACGTGTCCGCGTTCGTGCCGACCAACGTGATTTCCATCACCGACGGCCAGATCTTCCTGGAGACCAGCCTGTTCAACGCCGGGGTCCGTCCCGCCATCAACGCCGGTATCTCGGTGTCGCGCGTCGGCGGCGCCGCCCAGACCAAGCTCATCAAGAGCCTGTCGGGTGGTATCCGTACCGACCTGGCCCAGTACCGCGAGCTGGCGGCCTTTGCACAGTTTGCTTCTGACCTGGACGAAGCCACCCGCAAGCAGCTCGACCGCGGGGCCCGCGTGACCGAACTGCTCAAGCAGGCCCAGTACAGCCCGCTGTCCATCGCCCTGATGGCCGCGTCGCTGTATGCCGTGAACAAGGGTTTCCTGGACGACGTGGACGTCAAGAAAGTGCTGGCGTTCGAGCACGGCCTGCACGGCTGGCTCAAGGACAAGCACGCCGCGCTGGTGGCCAAGCTTGAAAAAGACAAGGCCATGGACAAGGACGCCGAAGGCGAGCTGACCGCCGCCATCGGTGCGTTCAAGAAGACGTTCGCCTGATATGAAGCCCACACCTGAAGCGGCCTGCGGCCACCTCCCCCGGACCCTCCAGGGGCGGGGGGTGCCGCCCGCGGACCGGCCAAGCCGGTTCCGCGGCTGCCGCGCGGAAACATCCAGGAGCTGAGCCATGGCAGCAGGAAAAGAAATTCGCGGCAAGATCAAATCGGTGGAGAACACCAAGAAGATCACCAAGGCCATGGAAATGGTGGCCGCCTCCAAGATGCGCAAGGCGCAAGAGCGCATGCGGGCGGCGCGGCCCTATGCCGACAAGATCCGCAACATCGCGGCCAACCTCGGGCAGGCCAATCCGGAGTACACCCACGCCTTCATGCAGAAGAACGACGCCAAGGCGGTCGGCTTCATCGTGGTGACGACCGACAAGGGGCTGTGCGGCGGCATGAACACCAACGTGCTGCGGGCGGTGACCACCCAGCTGCGCGAGATGCAGTCGGCGGGCATGTCGGCGCAGGCGGTGGCCATCGGCAACAAGGGGTTCGGTTTCCTGAACCGCATTGGCGCCAAGGTCGTGTCGCACGTCACGCAACTCGGCGACACGCCACACCTGGACAAGCTCATCGGGCCGGTCAAGGTGCTGTTGGACGCGTATGCCCGTGGCGAGGTGAACGCCGTGTACCTGTGCTACACCCGCTTCATCAACACCATGAAGCAGGAGCCAATGGTCGAACAGCTGCTGCCCCTGTCCGCCGACAAGATGCGGGCCGAAACCCAGGCCAGCGAATCGGCCACCGGCAGCAAGCACGGCTGGGACTACATCTATGAACCCGATGCCCAGGCCGTGATCGACGAATTGCTGGTGCGCTACGCAGAGGCACTGGTGTACCAGGCCGTGGCCGAAAACATGGCGTCCGAGCAGTCGGCGCGCATGGTGGCCATGAAGGCCGCGACCGACAACGCCGGCAGCGTGATCGGCGAACTGAAACTGGTTTACAACAAAACGCGACAGGCGGCGATCACGAAAGAACTTTCGGAAATCGTGGCCGGGGCCGCAGCGGTTTAATTAATTGGAGCAAAACAGATGGCTCAAGCAAACACCCCAGTGAACGCAGGCGTTCAGGGCAAGATCGTGCAATGTATCGGCGCCGTGGTGGACGTGGAGTTTCCGCGCGACCGCATGCCCGGGATCTACGACGCGCTCAAGATGGACGGCTCGGCCCTGACGCTGGAAGTCCAGCAGCAGCTCGGCGACGGCATCGTGCGCACCATTGCGCTCGGCTCCTCCGACGGCCTGCGCCGTGGCATGGTGGTGAAGAACACTGCCGCCCCGATCATGGTGCCGGTTGGCAAGGCCACCCTGGGCCGCATCATGGACGTGCTGGGCAACCCCATCGACGAGCGCGGCCCCGTGGCCGCCGAGCTCTCGGCCTCCATCCACCGCAAGGCCCCGGCCTATGACGAACTGTCGCCTTCGCAGGAGCTGCTGGAAACCGGCATCAAGGTGATTGACCTCGTGTGCCCGTTCGCCAAGGGCGGCAAGGTGGGCCTGTTCGGTGGCGCCGGCGTGGGCAAGACCGTGAACATGATGGAGCTCATCAACAACATCGCCAAGGCCCACAGCGGTCTGTCGGTGTTCGCCGGCGTGGGCGAGCGCACCCGCGAGGGCAACGACTTCTACCACGAGATGGCCGATTCCGGCGTGGTGAACCTGGAGAACCTGGGCGAGTCCAAAGTGGCCATGGTCTACGGCCAGATGAACGAGCCCCCGGGCAACCGTCTGCGCGTCGCCCTGACCGGCCTGACCATCGCCGAGTCGTTCCGCGACGAAGGCAAGGACGTGCTGTTCTTCGTGGACAACATCTACCGCTACACGCTGGCCGGCACCGAAGTGTCCGCGCTGCTGGGCCGCATGCCTTCCGCCGTGGGTTACCAGCCGACGCTGGCCGAGGAAATGGGTCGCCTGCAAGAGCGCATCACTTCCACCAAGGTCGGCTCGATCACCTCGATCCAGGCCGTGTACGTGCCGGCCGACGACTTGACCGACCCCTCGCCTGCCACCACCTTCGCCCACCTGGACTCCACCGTGGTGCTGTCGCGCGACATCGCCGCCCTGGGCATCTACCCCGCCGTGGACCCGCTCGACTCCACCAGCCGCCAGCTTGACCCGCTGGTGGTGGGCGCCGACCACTACGAAACTGCCCGCGCCGTGCAGGGCACGCTGCAGCGCTACAAGGAACTGCGCGACATCATCGCCATTCTGGGCATGGACGAACTGGCCCCTGAAGACAAGCTGGCCGTGGCCCGCGCCCGCAAGATCCAGCGTTTCCTGTCGCAGCCGTTCCACGTGGCCGAAGTGTTCACCGGCTCGCCCGGCAAATACGTGCCGCTGTCGGAAACCATCCGCGGCTTCAAGATGATCGTCAATGGCGAGTGCGACCACCTGCCCGAGCAGGCGTTCTACATGGTTGGCACCATCGACGAAGCGTTCGAGAAAGCCAAGAAAGTCTGATGACCTTGCGGGACAGCGCTTCGGCCCTGTCCCCAACTGACCAGGAAAATCATGAACACCATCCATGTTGACGTTGTCAGTGCCGAGGAGTCCATCTTCTCGGGCGAGGCCAGGTTCGTGGCCCTGCCCGGTGAAGCGGGCGAACTGGGCATTTACCCGCGCCACACCCCCTTGATCACGCGCATCAAGCCGGGCTCGGTGCGCATCGAAAAGGCCGATGGCACCGAAGAGTTCGTGTTCGTGGCCGGCGGCATCCTGGAAGTGCAGCCCCAGGGCGTGACGGTCCTGTCCGACACGGCCATCCGCGGCAAGGACCTCGACGACGAGAAGGCCAACCAGGCCAAGGCGGCCGCCGAGGAAGCCCTGAAAAACGCCAAGAGCGAGATCGACCTGGCCAAGGCCCAGTCTGAACTCATGGTGCTGGCGGCCCAGATTGCTGCGCTGCGCAAATTCCGCCAGAAGAAATAACACGCCCGCCATCACAGCCCGCGCCAGTGGGCCGCCGACTCGCGCTGACCCATGGCGCGGCAACGGCGCAAGAAGCCCCTATCGGAAACGGTCGGGGCTTTTTTCATGCGCCGGCCTAACAAGTCGTCACCTTTGCTCACAGCCACAACAACCGGGTTTGGCTATCGTGGGGCTTGTTGTTGGGGAACCGCAATGGACAGTTTGTTTTGGATGGAATCGCTGTCGGCGAGCCGGCAGGCGCGGCGTGAACGGTTCGAGTGGCTTCGCCGGGTTGCCGTCGTGCTGGTGGTGGTGTTTGTGCTGGGCGCCCTGTTTGCCGGGCGCGGCGGATAGGCCACGTCGCCGCGCACCGGCCAACACGTCCGCAAAGCGGACATTCGCCACACCCGGCCGGTAACATCGCCGCATACAATCGGCGGCATGTTCTTTGGCAAATCGGTCCGCGCTGAAGCGGTTCAGGACAAGGCCGCGAACCTGCTGGTGACCCAGGGGGCGCTGGTGGAACTGAGCCTGTCCGACGCCCGCACCGTGATCCGCTACATGCGCCCGCGCCGCATTCCCGCGGGCGCCGTGTTCATGCGCCAGGGCGAATCCGGGGTGGACGACACCATGCTGCTCATCCTGGAAGGCGAGGCCACGGTCGAGCAGGAAACCACGGGCACCGACGACAGCCTGATCGTCTCGGTCATCGGGCCGGGCAGCCTGCTGGGTGAAATGGCCATTCTCGATGGCGAGCCGCGATCGGCCACCTGTATCGCTGCCACCGACCTCGCCGTGGCCGAGTTGCCGCGCGACGGCCTGCGCAAGCTCATCAAGGAAGAACCCGAAGTGTCGGCGCGGCTGCTGCTGGCCGTGTCCAAGCGCATGTCCGAGCGGCTGCGCGAAACCAACCGCAAGCTCAAGTCGTTTGCGCAGTTGAGCCGCGCGCTGCAGCAAGAGCTCGACGCCACCCATTCGGTCAACCGCAAGCTGCTCGACGCTGAATGACGCCGTCTGGCGTTCAAAGACTGCGAGCCCGTTGGCCCTGAGCTTGTCAGCCCTTCGGTCCTTCGGTCGCCCCTTCGACCCTGCGCCCCTTCGACCCTTCGACCCTTCGACAAGCTCAGGACAGGCCAAGCTCAGGACAGGCCAAGCGCAGGACAGGCCCAGCTCAGGACAGGCCCAGCTCAGGACAGGCCCAGCTCAGGATAGGCCCAGCGCAGGATAGGCCCAGCGCAGACCGAACGGTTCGTGTCGGGTGACAGCAGGCCGCGGTCACATCACATGCGGCGCGTCGGGCAGTTCATTGGTGTCGGGCGCATCCGGGGCCAGCGGGAAATGCCGCACCAGCAGGGCCGACACCTCCTCCAGGGCGTGCGTCAGGCCGTCTTCAAAGCGGCCCGCGTGGAACGCGTCGCGCATTCGGTCCACCATGGCCTGCCACTGCGCGGGCGGCACCTTGTCGTTGAGCCCGCGGTCGGCCACCAGCTCGATGGCGTGCTCGGCCAGCAGCAGGTAGATCAGCACGCCGTTGTTCTGCGCCGTGTCCCACACCCGCAGCTTGCTGAACATCATGACGGCGCGCGAGCGCACCACCTGTGCCATGGGCGCGTTGCGGCGCAGGTAGCTCCAGGGCAGGCCGGCTTCGACGCAGATGCGGATTTCGCCGCTGTGACGCCGCTCGCTGGCGGCCACACGTTGCGTCAGGCGTTCCAGCAGTTCGGGGGGCAGGGCGCGCCGTGCCGCGGCTTCGTCGAACCAGCGGTGTTTGAAAAGACGTTGGATGTGCTGCAACATGAAAGGCCCCTACCAGTTGCCGCTGGCGCCGCCGCCACCGAAATCACCACCACCGCCTGAACTGAATCCGCCGCCACCGCCACCACCGCCGCCCCAGCCACCACCACCGCCACCGCTCCAGCCGCCGCTGTTCCAGGGGC
>JBGSNW010000252.1:0-4615 GCA_041739435.1 Burkholderiaceae bacterium | reverse complement strand
GGCGGGCATTGCGCTCACTGCGCTGGGTGTGAGCCTGGTGGTGCGCGCGCCGCGCGCGCCGGGGTAAGCTTCAGGCCTGCTTTCAACGGCATCCGCCCGGCCTGCGCGCCGCGCCGGGGTGCCACACACAACCAGGAGATGCAACCATGAGCAAAAAACGTATCGCCGTGATCCCCGGGGACGGCATTGGCAAGGAAGTCATGCCCGAGGGCCTGCGCGTGATGGAAGCGGCGGCAAGCAAGTTCGGCATCGACCTGCAGTTCGACCATTTCGACTTTTCCAGCTGGGACTACTGCGAAAAACACGGCCAGATGATGCCGGACAACTGGAAAGACCTGATCGGCGGGCACGACGCGATCTATTTCGGCGCCGTGGGTTGGCCGGCAAAAATTGCCGACCATGTGTCGCTGTGGGGTTCACTGCTGTTGTTCCGCCGCGAATTCGACCAGTACGTGAACCTGCGCCCGGCCCGCCTGATGCCGGGCATCATCGCGCCGGTGGTGCGGCGCGACGGCAGCCCGCGCCAGCCGGGCGAGATCGACATGTACATCGTGCGCGAGAACACCGAGGGCGAGTATTCGGCGGTGGGTGGGCGCATGTACCCGGGCACCGAGCGCGAGATCGTCATGCAGGAGACCATCATGTCGCGCGTGGGCGTCGACCGTGTGCTGAAATTCGCCTTTGAGCTGGCGCAGTCGCGCCCCAAGAAGCACCTGACCAGCGCCACCAAGTCCAACGGCATCGCGATCACCATGCCCTACTGGGACGAGCGTGTGGCCGAGATGGCCAAGGCCTACCCCGGCGTGCAGCTCGACAAATTCCACATCGACATCCTGACGGCCCACTTTGTGCAGCGGCCCGATTTCTTCGACGTGGTGGTGGCCAGCAATCTGTTTGGCGACATCCTCAGCGACCTGGGTCCGGCGTGCACCGGCACCATCGGCATTGCGCCCAGTGCCAACCTCAACCCGACGCGACAGTTTCCCTCGCTGTTCGAGCCGGTGCACGGCTCGGCCCCCGACATTGCAGGCAAGAACCTGGCCAACCCGATCGGCCAGATCTGGTGCGGCGCCATGATGCTGGAGTTTCTGGGGCACAAGGACGCGCACGATGCGGTACTGGGCGCCATCGAGCGGGTGCTGGATCCGGCCAGTGGCGCGCCGCGAACACCCGATATCGGTGGCAAGGCCGACACGGCGGACCTGGGCCGGGCCATTGCGGCGGCGCTCTGAGGCGACCGGTGGATTGGGTCACGATAAAAGCGACTAGAATCCCGCTTTCGCGCTGCAGAATGCTGCATCCCGTATTGACACCATGGGCGTCCATGGCTCTAATTCCTTCAGCAGTCCACGTTGCCGCTGCCAGATCCCGGAATCGCATCGCGCGTCCAACGCACGGCGTGCCGACCCGGGAAATTTTTTTGTTGAGACGACCCGATCCACACCACATTTCTACGAGGGGCTCTTTGTGAACAAGACAGAACTGATTGAGCATATTTCCAAGAACGCTGACATTTCCAAGGCCGCCGCAACGCGCGCCCTGGAGTCCATGATCGGTGCGGTCAAGACCACGCTGAAAAAAGGCAATTCGGTTTCACTGGTAGGCTTTGGCACCTTTGCCGTGGGCAAACGTGCAGCGCGCAGTGGCCGCAATCCACGCACCGGTGCGACGATTAAAATCAAGGCCGCCAAGGTTCCGAAGTTCCGTCCGGGCAAAGCCCTGAAAGATGCCTTGAACTGACACCGCTGACGGTGGGGTGCTTAGCTCAGTTGGTAGAGCGGCGCCCTTACAAGGCGTAGGTCGGCGGTTCGAACCCGTCAGCACCCACCACCACGGCAAGGCGAACGGCAGTTCGCCTTTTTTTGTTTTTGCATTGAGAGTCCGAGCATGTTTGATTTCATCCGCAAGCACACCCGAATGACGATGATCCTGCTGTTCGTCCTGATCGTGCCGTCTTTCGTGTTGTTTGGCATTGACGGCTACACCCGCAACAGCGACCACGCGGCCGTGGTGGCCAAGGTTGACGGCGCGGAAATCACCCAGACGGAGTGGGACGCCGCGCACCGCAGCGAGGTGGAGCGCCTGCGTGCCTCCATGCCGTCGCTTGATGCCAGACTGCTCGATTCGCCCGAAGCGCGTTATGCCACGCTGGAGCGGCTGGTGCGCGACCGTGTCCTCGCCGCGGCGGCCACCCAGTCGCATCTGGTGACCAGCGACGCCCGGCTCGCGCGCGACCTGCAGCAGAACCCCTCGATCGCGGCCTTGCGCCGTCCGGATGGCAGCCTGGACGTGCAGCAATACCGCGAGCTGGTGGGGCGCCAGGGCATGACCCCCGAGATGTTCGAGGCGCGTGTACGTGCCGATCTCTCCAGCCGGCAGGTGCTCGAAGGTGTAGGTGCAACCGGTTTTGCCACGCCAGCGCAGGCCGACGTGACGCTCAACGCCTTTTTTGAGCGGCGAGAGGTCCAGGTGGCCCGGTTCAGCACCGCCGAATACAGCACCCGGATCAACCCCAGCGACGCCGAGATGGAGGCCTTCTACAAGGACAACGCCGCGTTGTTCCAGGCCCCCGAGCAGGCCAGCATCGAATACCTGGTGCTGGACGCCGATGCGCTGCGCGCCAGCATTGTCGTCAACCCCGACGATCTCAAGACCTATTACGAGCAGAACGTCGCCAGCCTGAGTGGCCAGGAAGAGCGCCGCGCCAGCCACATCCTCATCAATGCACCGGCCAGCGCCCCGGCGGCCGAACGGCAAAAGGCCAAGGCCCGTGCCGAGGAGCTGCTGGCCGCAGTCCGCAAGGCGCCCGAGAGTTTTGCCGACGTGGCCCGCAAAAACTCGCAGGACACCGGCTCGGCCCCCAGTGGCGGCGATCTTGATTTTTTTGCCCGTGGCGCCATGGTCAAGCCGTTCGAGGCCGCTGCCTTTGCGCTGAAAAAGGGCGACATCAGCGATGTGGTCGAGACAGATTTCGGCTACCACATCATCAGGCTGACCGACATCAAGGCCCCCAAACAACGCAGCTTTGACGAAATGAAAGCCGAGATCGAAGCCGACGTGAAAAAACAGCAGGCCCAGCGCAAGTTCGCCGAAAGCGCCGATGCGTTCTCCAACGGCGTGTTCGAGCAGTCCGACAGCCTCAAACCGGTGGCCGATCGGCTGAAGCTGCAGATCCGCACCGCCACCGGCATCACGCGCCAGCCCGCGCCCGGCGCCGCGGGCGTACTGGCCAACACAAAGTTCCTCAACGCCTTGTTCGCCCCCGATTCGATCGAGAAAAAGCGCAACACGGAAGCCGTGGAAACTGCCAGCAGCCAGCTTGTGTCGGGCCGTGTCACGCAATACACACCCGCCCACACCCGCCCGCTGGCCGAGGTCAAGGAGCAGGTGCGTGCCCGGTTGCGGGCCCAGAAAGGGGCCGAGCTCGCACGCAAGGAAGGCGCCGAAAAACTGGCCGCCTGGAAGGGCAATGCCGCTGCCAGCCTGCCCGCCGCGATCACGGTGTCGCGCGACGACATCAAGGGCCAGCCCGTCAAGATCGTGGACGCCGTGCTCCGGATGGAAGCCGCGCAGCTCCCGGGCTGGGTTGGTGTTGATCTGGGGGGCGACGGCTACGCCGTGGTGCGCGTGAACAAGGTGGTTCCGCGCGATGCGGCCGCGGCCGAGTCCATCCAGCAAGATCGCAGGCAATATTCACAATGGTGGAGCGCCGCCGAGAGCCTGGCCTACTACGATATGCTGCGCGAACGCTTCAAGGCGCAGATCGTCGTGGCGCGGCCGGTGGCCACCGCTGACGCGGCCGCTGAGAACTCCACGGCGACGCGCTGAACCGGATGGCCGACCTGAAGCACTGAAAACCAGTGCTTCAGGTCCCACCCAGCAAAAAAAAGCCCGCGCAACCTTGTGTTGCGCGGGCTTTTCAGCGTGTGGGGTTGGGGTGGCTGATGGGGCTCGAACCCACGACAACAGGAATCACAATCCTGGACTCTACCAACTGAGCTACAGCCACCGCAGAGCCTGAAATTATAGCGCAGCCCGGCGGCTCAGTTTGTGGCTCAGTTCACCATCACCAGCTTGCCCATGACGCCGCGCGAGCCCATGTGGGCGTAGGCGGCCTTGAGCTCGGCCATGGGCATGGTGCGGTCGATGACGGGTTTGATGCGGCCCTGGGCGTACCAGCCGGCCAGTTCGGCCATCATGGCGGCGTTGGCCTGGGGTTCTCGGCGCGAGAAGTCGCCCCAGAACACGCCCACGATCGATGCGCCCTTGAGCAGCGTCAGGTTCAAGGGCAGCGAGGGAATTGGCCCCGACGCAAAACCCACCACCAGGTAGCGGCCGCGCCACGCGATGGAGCGGAACGCGGGTTCGGCGAAGTCGCCGCCCACGGGGTCGTAGATCACATCGGGGCCCTTGCCATCGGTGGCGGCCTTGACGGCGTCGCGAAAACCGTTGGGCAGGGCGTGTGTGGTGTAGTTGATCGTCGCATCGGCGCCGATGGATTGGCACAGCGCGCATTTCTCGTCGGTGGAGGCGGCGGCGATCACGCGTGCGCCCATGGCCTTGGCGATCTGGATGGCCGCCGTGCCCACGCCGCCGGCGGCGCCCAGCACCAGCA
>JBGSNW010000130.1:0-2757 GCA_041739435.1 Burkholderiaceae bacterium | reverse complement strand
GCGTAGCGCATGGCCTCGCCCAGCCCGGCCGATCCGTCCAGCGGGATCCAGCGGGCCAGCGCCTGCTCCACCGCGTCAAGGTGGCGCGCGCTCCAGGTGCGCAGATCAAAGGGAATGCCGTTCACGCACGCGTCCATGGCTCAGGAGGCCTCGGTCGGGAAGTCCGACAGCACGCCGTTGTCCAGCACCTTGATCTGCTTTTCAACGGCCTCAAGCCGGTCGCGGCAGAACTTCAGCAACAGGGCGCCGCGCTGGTAGCCGCTCAGCAACTGCTCCAGCGGCTGCTGACCCGATTCGAGCTGGCTCACGAGCTGCTCCAGCTCCTGCAGCGCAGCTTCGTAGCTGACCGGCGGCGCGGCGGGAGGGGGTGGGGTCGCAGAAGCCTTGGCCATGGCGCATTCACATTCGGTGGGGGTAGGGGAAGCCGCAAAAGCCTGATTTTAGGCGGCGCAGGGCCAACACCCCGACCAGAGCCCCCGCGCGGCGCACGATCACCCGCCCCCGCTTGCGTCCGTGCGGCGCGCGCGACCATTTCCGCGGCTGGACCCGGAATACACCCCGCAGGTACAATCCCCGCTCTTTTGCCGGTTTGACCGGCTCCCCGTGCATCCCCGCGCCCCGGCGCTTACCACCTGCCCCTTCATAGGGGGAGTCTCTAGGTCAGGACGTCATGTCTGATTTAAGTCTTCAACTGCAGCAGGCCACAAGCCAACTACCAGTTTCCAGCTACTTCGACGAGGCGCTGTTCCAGCGCGAGATGGCCACCATCTTCCAGCAAGGGCCCCGCTACGTGGGGCACGAACTGGCGGTACCGAATGTCGGCGATTACCACGCCCTGCCCCAGGAAGGCGAGGGCCGTGCGCTCGTGCGCACGCCGCAGGGCGTGCAACTGATCTCCAACGTCTGCCGCCACCGTCAGGCGGTCATGCTCAAGGGGCGGGGCACGCTGCCCGGCGCACAGGCGCAGGGCGGTGGCCACATCGTGTGCCCGCTGCACCGCTGGACCTACGCACCCGAGGGACGCCTTCTGGGCGCACCCCACTTTGCGCACGACCCCTGCCTGGACCTGAACAACTACCCGCTGCAGTCCTGGAACGGCCTGCTGTTTGAAAAAACCGCCAACAGCCCCGACGTGGCCGCCGACCTGGCCCGCATGGGCCCGCGCGCCGATCTGGATTTTTCCGGCCACGTGCTCGACCGTATCGAACTGCACGAGTGCAACTACAACTGGAAGACCTTCATCGAGGTCTACCTGGAGGACTACCACGTCGGCCCGTTCCACCCGGGGCTGGGCGGCTTCGTGACCTGCGACGACCTGCGCTGGGAGTTCGGCGACAACCATTCGGTCCAGACCGTGGGCGTGGCCAACCGCCTGGGCAAGGCCGACGCCACCGGCGGCTCGCCGGTGTACGAGCGTTGGCAAAAAGCCCTGCTGGCCTACCGCAACGGCCAGCCGCCCCGCCAGGGCGCCATCTGGCTCACCTGCTACCCGCACATCATGGTCGAGTGGTATCCGCACATGCTCACCGTGTCTACGCTGCACCCCATCGGCCCACAAAAAACGCTGAACATGGTGGAGTTCTACTACCCCGAAGAGGTCGCCGCCTTCGAGCGCGAGCTGGTCGAATCGCAGCAGGCCGCCTACATGGAAACCTGTGTGGAAGACGACGAGATCGCCGAACGCATGGACGCGGGCCGCCGGGCGCTCATGGCACGCGGCGACAACGAGGTCGGCCCCTACCAGAGCCCCATGGAAGACGGCATGCAGCACTTTCACGAGTGGTACCGGGCGCGGGTTTCACCCTGACAAAATCCTTTTTCGATAGCAAACTATCGCCATTCGACGGGGGCCAAAGGCATATTTTGTTCATAATTTCACATGCAGAGCCCTGACACGGACGCCGCCCCCGAAGGCGCCCCACACCACAACCCGGCGCTGTGGATGGTGCTGGGGGCGTTCTTCTTCGCCACCATGGCGGTGTGCGTGAAGTTCGCGTCGGCCTGGTTTCACAGCACCGAACTGGTCTTCTACCGCGGCGTGCTGGGCATGGTGTTCATGACCGTGCTGGCACGCCGCCAGCGCATCTCGCTGGCCACGCGCTACCCCGGCATGCACGCCTGGCGCAGCCTGGTGGGCGTGATCTCGCTGGGTGCATGGTTCTATGCCATTGCCGGCCTGCCGCTGGCCACCGCCATGACGCTCAATTACATGAGCAGCGTCTGGGTGGCGGCCTTTGTGGTGGGCGGCGCGCTGGCGGCCTGGAACCCGCGCGACGGCACACGCGCCGCGCTTCAGCAGGGGCCGCTGGTGCTGACCGTGCTGGCGGGGTTTGCCGGTGTGGTCATGATGTTGCGCCCCAGCCTCGCGCAAGACCAGCTTTTTGCCGGCCTGGTCGGCCTGCTCTCGGGCTTCACGGCCGCCTTTGCCTACATGCAGGTCATGGCGCTGGGCAAGCTCGGCGAACCCGAGACCCGCACCGTTTTTTATTTTGCCGTGGGCTCGGCGCTGGCCGGCGGCCTGGGCATGGTCGTCACCGGCGTCACGCCGTGGGACTGGCGCCACGCGCTGTGGCTCCTCCCGGTGGGGGTGCTGGCCTCGCTGGGCCAGCTGTGCATGACCCGCGCCTACAGCCAGTAAAATCAGGTTAGTTAGCCTAGTACAGGTTATACATTTTTTATTACTATGTACAGTAAAATTCATTTGCATCAATAGCTTTGATATCCAGCACAACTAAATTTTACTTCAGTAAAAAAAAA
>JBGSNW010000206.1:0-1851 GCA_041739435.1 Burkholderiaceae bacterium | reverse complement strand
TACCGACATTTCATCATTTCTTGGGGACTCCCGCTGGAAGGACCGATTTGACGACGAGATCCTCGCCGCCGCGAGTCCACTGGTGAACAAGGTGAGGGACTTGCGCATCGAGGAGACCGCGCCGGGTTCGGTGAGTTTGAGCGTGCTGCAAGTTGTCTTGGATGGCGATCGGTGGCTGTTGGCGGTGGGGATGGCTTTGGGTGGCAGCACGTCGGCCGGCCAGGCCGCTTCGGGCCGGTTCAGGTTGGGCACGGGCTCGAAGTACTGGCGTGCCCAGCGTTCGAGCTGGTCCAGGCTCTGCGGCCCGGTCAGCGCCAGCGTCATGCGGTTGGCGCTGTAGTAGCGCTGGTGGAAGGCCAGCAGTTCCTGCTGCGTGGTGCCGGTCAGCGTCTCGCGGCTGCCGATATGGAAGCCGCGCATCGGGTGGCCCTCGCGCAGCACCGAGTTGCGCAGCGAGAACTCGCGCCAGCCGTCGTTCTCGAGGTTCTTCTGGAACTCGGAATTGACGGCGTTGACAGAGCCGGCCGCGCAAATCTGAACACGGCCTAAAGTGGAACGGCTGCTCCGTTGGGCGAGGATAGAGCCCGAGACGACAGGAGCAGAGCAGATGAGCAGAAGACCCCGCCGGAACCATTCACCGGCGTTCAAGGCCAAGGTGGCGATCGAAGCTTTAGGGGACGGCAAGACCGTTGCCGAGATCGCGCAAAAGCACGACGTCCACCCCAACCAGGTGACCGAGTGGCGTCGCCAGCTGATGGAGCGCGCTGCAGGCGTGTTCGGCGCCTCGGCCGTGCCCGAGACACCGCCGGTGGACCTCAAGGAGCTGCACGCCAAGATCGGGCAGCTGACGCTGGAGAATGATTTTTTGGAAGGCGCGCTCGGCAAGGCGGGACTGCTGAGCGCAAAGCGATGATCGACCGCGACCATGAGCTGCCGGTGAAGCGGCAGGCCGAACTGGTGGGCATCAGCCGCGGCTCGGTGTACTACCACCCCGAGCCTGTCAGCCAAGCCGATCTGGCCCTGATGCGCCGCATCGACGAGCTGCACCTGGAGCACCCGTTTGCCGGCAGCCGCATGTTGCGGGACCTGCTGCGCCTGCAGGGTATCGAGGTCGGGCGCCGTCACGTGTGCACGCTGATGAAGCGCATGGGCATCCAGGCGCTGTACCGCAAGCCCAACACGAGCAAGCGGCACCCAGCGCATGCAGTGTTCCCGTACCTGCTGCGCAGCCTGGCCATCGAACGTGCGAACCACGTCTGGGCGCTGGACATCACCTACATCCCGATGGCGCGTGGCTGGGTGTACCTGGTGGCAGTGCTGGACTGGGCGAGCCGCCGGGTCCTGGCCCACCGGGTGTCGATCACGATGGAGGCGGACTTCTGCGTGGCGGCCCTGCGCGAGGCCGCGGCACGCTGGGGAGCGCCCGAGATCGTCAACACCGACCAGGGCAGTCAATTCAGCGGCGACGACTTCGTGGCCGCGGTCAAGAGCCTGGGCGCGTTGCAGAGCATGGACGGCAAAGGCTGCTGGCGCGACAACGTGTTCATTGAGCGGCTGTGGCGCAGCGTGAAGTACGAAGACGTGTACCTCAAGGCCTATGACAGCGTCAGCGCTGCAAGGCAAAGCTTGGCCGCGTACTTCGAGTTCTACAACGCGCGCCGCCCGCACCAGAGCCTCGACGGGCGCACACCAGACATGGTCTACTTCGAATCGCTGCCGCCGATGAAGGCAGCGGCATGATGGGTTGAACCATGAGTACATGGGCTCAACCGGGGCGCCTCCGGCGGCCTGGCAGGGGCCTGGGATTGAAGAAGTTCAAACCGCAGCCAATCCACTTATCTCAGGCCGTGG
>JBGSNW010000193.1:0-5391 GCA_041739435.1 Burkholderiaceae bacterium | reverse complement strand
TGGCTTCGCCGCCAAACTTGGCCGCCAGCACGGTGGCAATGGCCGCCGTCAGTGTGGTCTTGCCATGGTCCACGTGCCCAATCGTGCCCACGTTCACGTGGGGCTTGGTACGCTCAAATTTTCCTTTTGCCATTTTTCAATTCTCCAAAGAGCAGTGCCCGTGTCTGTTTAACGTCTCCGGCAGAGGCCTCGCCACGGGCAGCGGGCCAACCACAAAAGTGGCGCCAAAGACAGGTTTCCTTCCAGCGACCGCCACGGACCCGCCCTTCGTCAACCTCAGGGGGGGGCCGCTGGTGTCGCCCCGCTCCAGCGGGAAGCGGCAAAGCCGCTTCGGGGGCAGGCGTTACTTCGAGCGGGCCGCGACGATGGCCTCGGCCACATTGCGCGGAGCTTCCGAGTAGTGCTTGAATTCCATTGTGTAGGTGGCGCGTCCCTGCGACATGGAGCGCAAGGTTGTCGAGTATCCGAACATTTCCGACAGCGGCACTTCAGCCTTGATCGCCTTGCCGCCGCCAACCATGTCGTCCATGCCCTGCACCATGCCGCGACGTGAGGACAGGTCGCCCATCACGTTGCCGGCGTAATCTTCCGGGGTCTCGACCTCCACCGCCATCATCGGCTCCAGGATCACGGGGCTGGCCTTGCGGCAACCCTCCTTGAAGCCGAAGATCGCCGCCATCTTGAACGCAAGTTCGTTCGAGTCCACGTCGTGGTAGGAACCGAAGTGCAACGTGACCTTGACGTCCACCACCGGGTAGCCGGCAAGCACGCCCTGGCCAAGCGCCTCGGTCACACCCTTTTCGACTGCGGGGATGTACTCGCGCGGCACCACGCCACCTTTGATGGCGTCCACAAATTCGAAACCCTTGCCGGCTTCCTGCGGTTCGATCTTGAGCACAACGTGACCGTATTGGCCCTTGCCGCCGGACTGACGCACGAACTTGCCTTCGGCCTCTTCGACCGTCTTGCGGATCGTCTCGCGGTAAGCCACCTGCGGCTTGCCAACGTTGGCCTCCACGCCGAATTCCCGGCGCATGCGGTCCACGATGATTTCAAGGTGCAGCTCGCCCATGCCGCCAATGATGGTCTGGCCGGATTCCTCGTCGGTGTTCACGCGGAACGACGGATCTTCGTTGGCCAGACGTGACAGGGCGATACCCATCTTTTCCTGGTCGGCCTTGGTCTTGGGCTCTACCGCCTGGCGAATCACCGGCTCCGGGAAGACCATGCGCTCCAGGGTCAGGATGGCGCTCGGGTCGCATAGCGTCTCACCCGTGGTCACGTCTTTCAGGCCCACGCAGGCGGCGATGTCGCCGGCGCGGATTTCGTCAACCTCCAGGCGGTTGTTGGCGTGCATCTGGACGATACGTCCGATGCGCTCCTTCTTGCCACGCACCGGGTTGTACACGGTGTCGCCCTTGGACAGAACACCCGAATAAACCCGCACGAAGGTCAACTGGCCCACGAACGGATCGGTCATCAGCTTGAACGCCAGCGCAGAGAACTTCTCGTTGTCGTCGGCTTTGCGGGTCGTTTCCTTCTCGTCCTCGTCGAAGCCAGGCACCGGCGGCACGTCCAGCGGTGAAGGCATGAGTTCGATCACGGCGTCCAGCATGCGCTGCACACCTTTGTTCTTGAACGCCGTTCCGCACAGCATGGGCTGGATCTCGCCGGCGATCGTGCGCGTGCGCAGGCCCTGCGTGATCTCGTCCTCGGTCAAGTCACCTTCTTCGAGGTACTTGTTCATCAATTCTTCGGAAGCCTCGGCGGCAGCCTCGACCATCTTCTCGCGCCACTCTTTTGCCTGGGCGACCAGATCGGCCGGAATCTCTTCAAAGGTGAATTTCATGCCCTGGGACGCCTCGTCCCAGATGATGGCCTTCATCTTGCGCAGATCGACCACGCCCTTGAAGTTCTCCTCGGCGCCAATCGGGATCACGATGGGCACGGGGTTGGCCTTCAGGCGCAGCTTCATCTGGTCCACGACCTTGAAGAAGTTGGCGCCGGTGCGGTCCATCTTGTTGACGAAGGCCAGGCGCGGCACACGGTACTTGTTGGCCTGACGCCAGACCGTCTCCGACTGGGGCTGCACGCCGCCCACGGCGCAATACACCATGCAGGCGCCGTCCAGCACGCGCATGGAACGCTCGACCTCGATGGTGAAATCCACGTGGCCGGGGGTGTCGATGATGTTGATGCGGTGCTCGGGGAAGGAAAGGTCCATGCCCTTCCAGAAGCAGGTGGTGGCAGCCGACGTGATCGTGATGCCGCGCTCCTGTTCCTGCTCCATCCAGTCCATGGTGGCCGCGCCGTCGTGCACTTCACCAATCTTGTGGTTCACGCCGGTGTAGAAAAGAATGCGCTCGGTCGTGGTGGTCTTGCCGGCATCGATGTGCGCGGAAATGCCAATGTTGCGATAGCGCTCGATGGGGGTCTTGCGAGCCATGAAAATTCTCCGTTGGTGACGTCTTTCAATGCGGGCCCGCTTGTGGCGAGCCCGCAACGTCGTAGATGGGGCGGTTTTTAGAAGCGGAAGTGGCTGAAGGCCTTGTTGGCCTCGGCCATGCGGTGCACTTCGTCGCGTTTTTTCATCGCACCGCCACGACCTTCGGTCGCTTCCATCAACTCGTTGGCCAGACGCAGGGCCATCGACTTTTCGCCGCGCTTCTTGGCAGCTTCCTTGATCCAGCGCATCGACAGCGCCAGGCGGCGCACCGGGCGCACTTCAACCGGCACCTGGTAGTTGGCGCCACCCACGCGGCGGGATTTGACCTCCACCATGGGCTTGACATTGTTGATGGCCATGGAAAAGGCTTCCATGGGGTCACGACCGGGGTTTTTCTTCTCGATCTGCTCGAGCGCACCATAGACGATGCGCTCGGCAATTGCCTTCTTGCCACCTTGCATGATGACGTTCATGAACTTGGCAAGCTCGACATTGCCGAACTTGGGATCCGGCAGGATTTCACGTTTAGGGACTTCGCGACGACGTGGCATGTTTCACCTCTAAATTTGCTTCAGTTGGCAGCCTTTTCAGGATGCCGCGAGAGCCATCAAGACCCTCACTTACTCGACCCATCCGGGACATCCGGGTTTCGGGTCACTACGCCTGCACGCACCTGCCAGGGCACGTCGGCACCGATTCAAACTGCAAAAGGGCCGATCAGGCCTTCTTCGGGCGCTTGGCGCCGTACTTGGAACGCGACTGCTTGCGGTCTTTCACGCCTTGCAGGTCGAGCGAACCACGGACGATGTGGTAGCGCACGCCGGGCAAGTCCTTGACACGACCACCACGAACCAGCACCACGCTGTGTTCCTGCAGGTTGTGGCCTTCGCCGCCGATGTACGAAATGACTTCGAAGCCGTTGGTCAGGCGGACCTTGGCAACTTTGCGAAGGGCCGAGTTCGGCTTCTTCGGCGTCGTGGTGTACACGCGGGTACACACACCGCGACGCTGCGGCGAGTTCTGCATCGCAGGGCTTTTGGAATTGGTCTTTTCGACCTCCCGCCCCTGACGCACCAGTTGATTGATGGTTGGCATTGAAAACGTCCCTAAACGTTTGAAAACAGGTTAAACGAAAACAATATCTTCCCCGCTCCAAATGCGGAAAAGCCTTCAAGTATATCCCGGCCAGGGATATCCCGCAATGCAGGGCGCCGCCGGCCATCCCGCCTAAGCGGCGGCGCAACGCTTCTCAAGGCGTTGGAGCGTGCGCTCACATCTATTGTTTATTTGATCCAGAGACGGATTCCGTCCCAGGCACGACCCAGAATGCCCGCCTCGTCCACTGTTTCGAGCGCCACCAGTGGCACATCCGGCAGGGTCTGTTCACCGATGGAAACCTTGAGGGTCGCGATCTGCTGGCCCTTGGTGAACGGTGCCACCAGCGGATCGGCGCGGGCCACCACCGTCTTGACCTTGCCAGCACTGCCGCTGGGCACCACGACCATGATCGCGTCCGGACGGCCGATTTTGACGGTCGCGCTCTTGCCCTTCCAGACGGCTGGCGTCACCACGGGCTGCCCGGCATCGAACAATTTGACGGCCTCGAACGCGGTGTAACCCCAGTTCAGCAGTTTTTGCGATTCGTTGGCGCGCGCGTTCTCGCTGGTGGCCCCCAGGACGACCGACAGGAGGCGGCGCGAGCCCACCTGCGGGGAATCGCGTCGGGCCGTGGCAATCAGGCAGTAGCCAGCCGCGTTGGTGTGCCCGGTTTTCAGGCCGTCCACGGTCGGGTCGCGAAACAGCAACAGGTTGCGGTTGCTGTCATTGGCCGCCGGCGTGCCCGGATAGCGGTACTTCTTGATGGCGTAGTAAGGCACGTATTCCGGAAAATCACGCATCAGCCGCGTGGCCAGCGTGGTCAGGTCGCGGGCGGTGGTGGTGTGCCCGGCTTCGGTCAGGCCTTCCGGGTTTTTGTAGCCGGTGTTTGTCATGCCCAGCGCCTTGGCCTGCGCGTTCATCAGCGCCACAAACCGCTCAACCGATCCGGCGACTCCCTCGGCCAGCGCCACGGTGGCGTCATTGCCCGACTGCACGATCATGCCCTTGATCAGGTCTTCGACCGGCACCTGCATCTTGGGGTCGATGAACATGCGCGAGCCGGGCATCTTCCAGGCGCGTTCGCTCACGGGCAGGGTCTGCTTCAAATCGATCTTGCGGGCCTTGAGCGCGTCAAACACCAGATACGCCGTCATGAGCTTGGTCAGCGACGCCGGCTCCACCGGCGCATCGACCTCGCGGGCGGCGAGCACCTGGTTGGCGGTCACATCCAGAAGCAGATAAGCACGGGCGGCGATTTCGGGGGGTTGGGGTGCCTGGGCGGCCGCCCAAAAACAAATCGGCGCCAATATCAGCGCGGTCAACAAACGTTTCATGGGAATGGGGTCCGGGGTTGCAGCGTGGCGATCCGCCGCCGTCAGGTCAGGCCGCGAGATGACGCACCACGAGGGATTTCAAAAGCGGCAATTGTCCGTGAAAGAAATGACCCCCACCAGGAATGACCGTAACAGGCAGTGACTGTGGCCGCGCCCAGTCCATCACGGCCGACAAGGGCACGGTGTCGTCGTGCTCGCCGTGCACCACCAGGGCGCGGTCGCGCGCCTCGGCGGGCAACGGCGCCACGTCAAAACGCGCCGCAGCGGTGCCCACCAACACCAGTTTGACGGGTGGGCGGTCGGTCCACAGGGCCCGAAATGCGTGGCTTGTCACAAAGGCACCGAACGAAAACCCGGCCAGCGCCAGGGGTTCGCCAGCGGCCGCCACCTGCTGCACCACCGCCAGCATGTCATTGCATTCGCCGCGGCCCTCGTCGTGCACGCCAGCGCTGGCGCCCACGCCGCGGAAGTTGAAGCGCACCGCGCTGAAGCCGCATTGCACGAAGGCCCGCG
>JBGSNW010000170.1:0-1577 GCA_041739435.1 Burkholderiaceae bacterium | reverse complement strand
GCTGGCAGCGCGAACGTTTTCGCGTGCACATCCGCGCTGCGCGCCAGACCGGCCTGCCGCTGGTGATCCACACCCGCAGCGCGTCGGCCGACACGCTGGCCATCCTGAAAGAAGAGGGCGGTTTTGGCACGGCCCAGCCGGTGCGCGGGGTGTTTCACTGCTTCACCGAGACCGCCGAGGTGGCCCGTGCCGCGCTCGACCTGGGCTTTTACATCTCGTTCTCGGGCATCCTGACCTTCAAAAGCGCCCAGGATTTGCGTGACGTGGCCACGTTCGTGCCACTCGACCGCCTGCTCATCGAAACCGACAGCCCCTACCTGGCCCCCGTGCCGTACCGCGGCAAAACCAACAACCCCTCGTACGTGCCCTGGGTGGCCCGGCAACTGGCCGAGCTCCGAAAACTGCCCCTGGAGGCGGTCGCCGAGGCCACGAGCCACAATTTCGATCAGCTTTTCATGGCTGCAAAAACATGATGAAAAACTTTAAAAAATCGGTTTATCTTGTTGCTCTGATTGGATTTAATTCGGCACTGGCAGGCTCCTACGACGATTTTTTCATCGCCATCAAACGCGACAGCGCCAGCACCGTCCGCGCCTTGCTGGCGCGCGGGTTCGACCCCAACACGGTAGACCCCAACGGCGTGCCCGGGCTGATCCTGGCGGTGCGCGAACCGTCGCCCCGCACGCTGGAAGTGCTGCTGGCCTCGCCCCAGCTCAAGGTCGAGGTGCGCAACCCGCTGGATGAAAGCCCGCTGATGCTGGCCGCGCTGCAAGGCGACCTGGCGCTGGTGCGGAAGTTGATTGCACTGGACGCCGACGTCAACAAACCCGGCTGGGCGCCGCTGCATTACGCCGCAACCCACGGCCACCTGGACGTGATGCGCCTGCTGCTGGAGCACCATGCCTACATTGACGCCGAGTCACCCAATGGCAGCACGCCGCTCATGATGGCCGCCGGTTACGGCACGCCCGAGGCCGTCCAGTTGCTTCTGGATGCGGGCGCCGACCCCTTGCTCAAGAACCAGCTCGGTCTGACCGCCATAGATTTTGCCCATCGCGCCGAGCGGGCAGAATCCGTCGCGCTGATCACCACAGAAGTCCAAAAAATTCAGCAAAAAACCAAACAATGACAACAAGTTATTTGTATAAAGTGATGTGTTCTCTGAAGTTTTTTGGACACTTCTTCGACTTTATACGATGTATATTATGTTAATTGATAAATGGATTTGACAATCAACACCCCATCGCCGGCGCAGGCCACCGGCGCCCTGGGCATCGACTTCGGCACGTCCAATTCGGCGGTGGCCTGGGCCGAAGGGTCTGCCCTCGCCCGGGCCCTGTCGCTGGAGGGTGAGGCGCACGCCATGCCCACGGCCCTGTTTTTCAACAGCGAAGACCACAAGGTTCATTTCGGTCGGGAGGCCATCGCCTTGTACCTGGGGTCGCCGCAGAATTCGGAAAAAATCGTACGCTAAGACTTTCCACTGCTGCGTAGCGGCCGAAACTGCCCATCCTCAACCTTCCGGTTTTGCCGCCAGACGTAGTCACCGGTCAGATTGATGTGCTCCCAGCCCAACG
>JBGSNW010000123.1:0-3943 GCA_041739435.1 Burkholderiaceae bacterium | reverse complement strand
GGGCTGGCCTGGCTGCGGGCGTTCCGCATCGCGGTGGCGCAGGCCGAGGCCGAGTTCCGCGCCGCCGTGGGCGTTGAAGTCGCCACGGTGGTTGCCATCGGCCTGGAGGCTTATGCAATGTGAGTGTGGCGACCCCCACGTTCCCCCACTTCGTGTGGCTCTCTGCCCCCCGAGGGGGCCGGCCTTGCTTGGGAGCGGCCCGGCGCGGCGGCCGGTGGCGCAAAACGCCGGCTCCGCCGACTTTTTCGCCACACGCCAAGAATTTTCCTCACGCCGGGCAAACTCACGACCACGGCGACCACAAGGAGACAAACATGCGGATTCTGATTGCCGAAGACGACCAGGTGCTGGCCGACGGCCTGCTGCGCACGCTGCGCAACGCCGGTGCCGCGGTGGACCATGTGGCCAGCGGCACCGAAGCCGATGCCGCGTTGATGACCAACACCGAGTTTGACCTGCTCATCCTGGACCTCGGGCTGCCCCGGCTGCACGGCCTGGAGGTGCTCAAGCGCCTGCGCGGCCGGGGCTCGTCCCTGCCGGTGCTGATCCTCACCGCCGCGGACAGCGTGGAAGAACGCGTCAAGGGGCTGGACCTGGGCGCCGATGACTACATGGCCAAGCCTTTTGCCCTGACCGAGCTGGAGGCGCGGGTGCGTGCCCTCGCCCGCCGCGGCATGGGCGGCGCCAGCTCCACCATCAAGCACGGGCCACTGGTGTACGACCAGTCGGGCCGGGTGGCCACCATCGACGGCAAGATGGTCGAGCTGTCAGCCCGCGAGCTCGGGCTGCTGGAGGTGCTGCTGCAACGCGCCGGGCGCCTGGTCAGCAAGGACCAGCTGGTCGAGCGGCTGTGCGAATGGGGCGAAGAGGTGAGCAACAACGCCATCGAGGTCTACATCCACCGCCTGCGCAAGAAGATCGAGAAAGGCCCGATCCGCATCGCCACGGTGCGCGGGCTCGGCTACAGCCTTGAGAAGATTCCGGGGTGAGTGTGGCCCCCACGCTCCCTCACTGCCCCGGATCGCGCGGTAGCGCGATACGCATGTGGTCGCTGTACGAGACGCTGCCAGAGTCAGCGTCCCTTCGGGCTGTCCGGCCCTGCGCAGGCAGGCCCGGAGCCGCAGCCCTCAGCCCCAAGGGGGCTGAGCTTGCTTGGGGCGGCCCGGCGCGGCGCTCGGTGGTCCCTACAGCTGCTCAGCGGCCTGTGGCGGCGACACCATGAAAAAGGCGGGCTGGTCGCTGGGGCTGTTTCAGCACGAACAGCGGTCGTTGTTTGGCGAGATTCTGGACTGGATGCTCACGCCGCTGCTGTTGCTGTGGCCGGTGAGTCTGGCGCTGACCTGGCTGGTGGCGCAGGGCATTGCCAACAAGCCGTTCGACCGTTCGCTCGAATACAACGTGCAGGCCCTGGCACAACTGGTGGCCGTGCGCCAGGACAGGGTTTTGTTCAATCTGCCGCAACCAGCCCGTGAGTTGCTGCGCGCCGATGATTCGGATCTGGTGTACTACCAGGTACTGGGCGCGCGGGGCGAGTATCTGAGCGGAGAGTTGGCCGTGCCGTTGCCGGTGGACGAAGAGCCCGCTCCCAACGGGGTGGTGCGACTGCGTGACGACGAAATGCGAGGCGTGGCGGTGCGGGTGGCCTACACCTGGGTCCACCTCCCGATGCCCCGAGCCCAACCGGTGCTGGTACAGGTGGCCGAAACCCGCGAAAAGCGTTCCCTGCTGGCCACCGAGATCGTCAAGGGCGTGATGCTGCCGCAATTTGTCACGCTGCCGCTGGCGGTACTGCTGGTGTGGTTCGCGCTGGTGCGCGGCCTCCAGCCCCTGAGCGAGCTGGAGGCGCGCATCCGCAGCCGCCGCTCCGACGACATGAGTCCGCTGGACGAGACCGCGGTCCCGCTGGAGGTGGCGCCGCTGGTGTCGTCCGTCAACGGGCTGTTGACACGGCTCAAGGAGTCCATCGCCACCCAGAAACGCTTTCTGGCCGACGCCGCGCACCAGCTCAAGACTCCGCTGGCGGGATTGCGCATGCAGGCCGACATGGCACAGCGCGAAGATGCCAACACCGCGGATCTCAAGTTGTCGCTTCAGCAGATCGGTCGCGCCAGCGTCCGCGCGACCCACACCGTGAACCAGTTGCTGGCCATGGCGCGCGCCGAAAGCAGCGGCACGCACATCGCGCGCCAGCCCTGCGATCTGGCACGCCTGACCATGGACGTGGTGCAGGATTCATTGCCGCGTGCCATGGACCGGCACATCGACCTGGGCTATGAAGGCGCGCAACCCGGAGCGCCCGGGGTGCAGATCGAAGGCAACCCCACGCTGCTCAAGGAACTGGTGCGCAACCTGATCGACAACGCCATCAATTACACCCCTTCGACACCCGATGCGCCGGGCTACGTCACCGCCAGCGTCCTCGCGGATCCGTTTGGCAAGGTGGCCATCCTGCAGGTGGAAGACAACGGGCCGGGCATTCCCGAAGCCGAGCGCCAGCAGGTGTTTCAGCCGTTTTACCGGGTGCTGGGCACCGAGGCCGACGGCTCCGGGCTGGGCCTGCCGATCGTGGTCGAAATTGCCAGCCACCATGCAGCCACGGTCAGTCTGGAGGACACCTATCCAGGCCAGATTTCCCCTGGCGCACGCTTCAAGATTCGTTTTGACACCCGCAATACATCGCCTGGGGCCGAGGCGGGGTGACCCCCACGCTCAGCAGGGACGAAACGGCTGGCCCGCAAGCACCGGCGCCAGGTCGTCCAGCCGGGCCCGCAAGGCTGGGTCCAGGGCGGGCAGACGCAACAGTTGCCGCTGCCCGGCCTCGCGCTCGCGCACCACACGGGCAGTTCGAACACCCTTGCTCACCAGCTGCTCCAACGCCCGGTTGGCGGCGGCTTCGGTGGTGAACACGCCAAGTGTCAGCCCGGGCGACAACGCGGCCACGGTTGTCGGCTCCACGCTGACCTTGAGCGCGACAAGTTCAGCACGCTTTTTGCGCAGGGTCTCCGGGTCGGTGTAGCGCCCCATGTAAACAATCCAGCGTGCCGGCTCATCCAGCGGCTCCAGCAACCAGGCAACACGGGGCAACGTACCGCGCAGGGCGTCTTCGAGTGGCGCCAGGGCTCGGGCGTTCTCGAATGGACCGGCCACCAGGCACAGCGTGGCAACCACCGGCGCCGGTGTGGCAGCCTGGGGCGCCGACGCGGCAACCACCAGCCGGACGGCTTCGGGCTGAATCTGCCGACCCACGCGCTGCGGCTCGGACTGCGGGGCGGGAGCGAGCCCCCAGATCCGCAGCAAGCCCTGCGACCAGGCAAAGTAGGCCGTGTTGGCCAGCACCAGCACCAGGATCAACACGCGCAGCATGGACTCAGGGCATCCCTTGCACAAGGGGCCGGACACTGACTTCGGCACTGGTGATTTTTTGCATTCCGCGCGCAGTATGCACCAGCAAGGCCCCGGTTTCATCAACGCCGTGGGCCGATCCGGCCGTCCCGTCGCTGAGTGTCACGGCACGGTCGCGCAGGACATCGCGGACGCTGAACCGGGCCTGGAATGCCTCAAAACCAAAAGATTCAAACGCCTTGACGGCGCGCACCAGCGGCGGCGCCACCTGACCCAATGCCACCTCCGCACGGGCCTGTGGCACCAGTTGCGCCAGCCACGCAGGCGCTGTCGACAGCCCGTCGCCCGGGCGGCTGCCGATGTTGATGCCCACACCGATCACCGCATAACGCTGCTCGCCAAACGAAGCGGTCTCGATCAGGATGCCGGCGAGCTTGTGGTCCTGCCACCAGAGGTCGTTGGGCCACTTGAGACCAATGTCGGGGTGCAGCGCCTCGGCCACGGCCACACCCACCGCCAGCGACAGGCCGGACCAGTCGGCCACGGCCAGCGGCAGCCCGAGCGAAAAGGTCAGCGAGGGCAGGGCGGGGGAAGCGCTCTC
>JBGSNW010000111.1:0-6100 GCA_041739435.1 Burkholderiaceae bacterium | reverse complement strand
TGAGGCCCCACCATGTCCGCCGTCTTCAACTTCACTTTCGTGCCCTGGTTCCGGTCGGTGGCGCCCTACATCCACATGCACCGCGGCAAGACCTTCGTGGTGGGCATCGCGGGCGAGGCCATCGCGGCGGGCAAGCTGCAGCACCTGGCGCAAGACCTGGCACTCATCCAGAGCATGGGCGCCAAGATCGTGCTGGTGCACGGCTTTCGCCCGCAGGTCAACGAACAACTGCGCGCCAAGGGCCATGAGGCCAAATATTCGCACGGCATGCGCATCACCGACGAGGTGGCGCTCGACTGCGCACAGGAAGCCGCCGGCCAGCTGCGCTATGAAATTGAAGCCGCCTTCAGCCAGGGCCTGCCCAACACGCCCATGGCCGGCTCCACCGTGCGGGTGATCTCGGGCAACTTTCTCACCGCGCGGCCGGTGGGCATCGTGGACGGGGTCGATTTCAAACACTCGGGCCTGGTGCGCAAGGTGGACGTGGCCGGCATCACTCGCACGCTGGACTTCGGCGCCATGGTGCTGCTCTCGCCGTTCGGCTTTTCACCCACCGGCGAGGCCTTCAACCTCACCATGGAAGAAGTCGCCACCAGCGTGGCCATTGCACTGCAGGCCGACAAGCTGATCTTCATCACCGAAATCCCGGGGCTGCGCGTCAAGCCCACCGAGCCCGAAAGCGAAGACAACCCCATCGACACCGAACTCCCGCTGGCCGCCGCCGAAGCCCTGCTGGCCCAGGCCGGCCCCGGCACCCAGCCCACCGACACCGGTTTTTACCTGCAGCACTGCGTCAAGGCCTGCAAGGCCGGCGTGGAGCGCAGCCACATCCTGCCCTTCGCGCTGGACGGCGCGCTGCTGCTTGAAATCTACGTGCACGACGGCGTGGGCACCATGGTCATCGACGAAAAACTCGAGAACCTGCGCGAAGCCACCGCCGACGACGTGGGCGGCATCCTGCAACTGATCGAACCCTTCGAAAAAGACGGCACCCTCGTCAAACGCAGCCGCACCGAGATCGAGCGCGACGCCGCGCAATACACCGTGATCGAGCACGACGGCGTCATCTTCGCCTGCGCCGCCCTCTACCCCTACCCCGAAGCCAAAACCGCCGAAATGGCCGCCCTCACCGTCTCGCCCCAAAGCCAGGGCCAGGGCGACGGCGAAAAGGTTTTGAAGCGCGTTGAGCACCGCGCGCGTGCCATGGGCCTGCAAAGCATCTTTGTGCTCACCACCCGTACCAAACACTGGTTCTTGAAGCGCGGTTTTCAGCAGGTCGAACCCGACTGGCTGCCCGACGCCCGCAAGCGCAAATACAACGCGGATCGCAAGAGCCTGGTGCTGGTCAAGAAACTCGTCTGACACCCCTGCGGGCTGTGCTGCCACCAGCCCAATGCAACGGTGCGCCCCGACGGGCCCGTGTCAGCCGCGCCCCGTCGGCCTGCGCGCAAAAATCAGCAGCAGGGCCAGCAGGCCTACCGCCACAAAACACAGGAAAGACCAGTTGGCGATGGACAGGCCCAGAAACGTCCAGTCGATCTTGGTGCAATCGCCACTGCCCTTGAAGATCATCGGAATCGCGCGCTGCAGCGGGAAGGTTTCGATCATCCCGTAAAAATCGCGCCCGCACGACGCCACCTCGGGCGGATACCACTGCAGCCAGCTCTGCCGCGCCGCGGTAAAGGCCCCAAACCCCGCCACCGCCAGCAGCAGCACCGAACCCGTTATTTTCAAGCCTTTTCGGCCACTGGCCCCCGTCAATGCGGCGATGATTGCTACCAAAACAAGAGCATAACGCTGCACGATGCACATCGGGCACGGCTCCAGCCCCACCCCATGCTGCAAATACAGGCCAAACGCGAGCAGCCCCACGCACACCCCCGCCACCGCGAACAACACCCGCTGCGGGTGCGCCTGCAACCAATTCAACAATTCGCGCTCCTTGAAAACCGGCCCCGGCAACACGGCGCCGCAAACGCAGCATTGTCCCCTGATTTGGCGCATTGATCCGGCCCTGCCGCAGGCTGCGCCCCGTGTGGTCTATTTTGGGGCTATTTTTAAGCTTTTTAGGCCTCTAGCCCCCGTCAAATGGCAATAGTTTGCTATTCATAGCGTAGTATCCAATCCATCCCGCAGCGCCGGGCAGGCCGCACCACCCGCCGCCACCTGGAGAACCATCGCCGTGAACGCCCTCGAGCTGAAAATCCGCCGCCCGTTGTTGCACTGATCTTCGCCGTGCTGACGTGACTGGGTTTCAGATCCAGCCCGAAGAGCGCATTCTGTCATCGCTTTTTGGCGAACCGTACCTGGCCTGCCTGCGCAGGGTTCGCCGGTGGCTGTGAGGCCGTCACAGGTTCAGCACGATCTCGGGCGTGCGCCCCCACGAGACGCAGGTGCACATGGCGTGGCTGCGCTGCGCCTCGGTCAGGCAGAGGTCGCGATGGTCGGGCTCGCCGGAGAGGACTTCCGTCATGCACGCGGCGCACTCGCCGCGCTGGCATTCGTAGGGTGCCCACACGCCGTTGGCGAGCAGCGCGTCCAGAATGGCCGTGCCCGGCTGAACCTCGATGCTCAGCCCCGACAGCGCGAGCCGGACGGTCACCGGCGCGTCGGTGGGCTTGGGGCTGGCGCCAAAGCTCTCGAAATGGACCCGTTTGTCCGGCCACCCTCGCGCCGCGGCCTGGGTGCGCACGGCGTCGATCAGCCCACGCGGGCCACAGACGTAAAGATCGACGTCGGTGGGCAGCGGATCCAGGATGGCGGCGATGTCCATGCGCGGTTCGATGCTGTCCGCATAACGTTTTGTGCGCCCCGAATACTCCGGCACGGGCAGGAAGCGGCCGGGGTGGCTTGCGGCGTAGTGAAGCGCGAACGGCCGCGATGACACCTCCAGCGCTTCCATCATCGAAAAGAAAGGGGTGATCCCGATCCCGCCTGCGATGAACACCGTCTGCCGGGCCTCCAGATGGAGAGGGAAAGCGTTGAACGGCCCGGCGGTTGGCAGCCTGTCGCCAACACAAAGCTTGTCGTGAAGATGGGCCGAGCCGCCGCGGCTCGGGTTGGTGCGCAGCACGCAGATCTGGTAGTGGCCCAGGTCGTGTGGCGACGAGGTCAACGAATAGCGCCGGGTGAGCCCGGCAAACGACAACTCGACATGGGCGCCGGGCTTGAACGCGGGCAACGCGCCACCGTCGGGCGCGGCCAGGGTGATGCGCACCGTGTCGGCGGCGACCAGGGTCTTGTCGATGACGGTCAGTTCCATGGCGGGTACCTCAGGGGTTGAATGGCGATGGGTCGACGAGCTTCCAGGCGAAGGCCTTGTTCAGCGGCGAGACGACCCACTTGCGCGGCGTGAATTCCCACCAGCGGCCGGTGCCGCCGGTTTCGCCGGCCTGCGCGCCGGCGTCGAAATCGAGGCGGACCTCGCCCGTCATCTGAAGCTGCCGGTTCGCCTCGAAATCGACGAAGGCCAGGCCCGCCCGCGGGTTGAGCGCGAAATTCCCGAACGTGTTGAACAGGCTGTTGCCGGGATAGTCGGGGATGCGCAGCACGCCGTTCTGGAGCCGCACAAAGCCGGGGTTGCCGCCACGGTGCGACACGTCGGCCGATCGGTCGGGGTGCGCGCTGGCCACAAAAAAGGTGTCGGCGCCCGTGATCCACGCGGCCAGGTCTTCGCCCAGCGCCTCGCCCTCCTGGATGTTCGTCGTGGCCGTGCCAGGGTCGCGTTCTTCAAGCTGGCGGCGCTGGATGTACCGCGGGCACAGCGGGTGGGCCTGGTCGATCACGATGGCCAACTCTTCGACCGCAAGGCGTGAGACCCGGCCGTTGACGCGCAGCCGCCGCCGCGTGGCCAGCTCGACAAACAGCGTCCCGAGGGGATCGCCTTCCCGCAGGCCGGCAAAAAGCGGGTTGCGGGCGTTCTCGCCCAGGGCGTCGCCGAGCCGCAGGTACAGGGTCTTGCGTTCGTCGTCGGTGCGCGCAAAACCCTGCGGGCCGGCAAAGAAGGCCGCCCAGAGCTCACCTTCGGGCGAGGCCCACCCGAGCACGCCATAGTGCTGCTGGGCCACGAACAGTTTCGCGGCCGCTGGAATCTGATCGGCGATCATCCGCCCGTTCAGGAGGGCGATGTCGCGTTGGCCAGTTTTCTCCTGGATCGCACGTTCGCCGGGGTGAAAAGGGTCGCTCATGGGAGCCTCCGTGGTGGTTTCACAAGGCGCCGCCCGGTGGGGCGGCGCGGTGGGGTTGCATCAGAACGTGAGCAGGCGATAGCCTTCGTCGAGATAACGGGAAAGATTGATGATTCCGGAGGTGCCGGGAATGATCTTCTCGTGAATGAGCGGCAAGCCCGTGGCTTTCACATCGGCGGTGGCGCCGAACACGTCGGCACAGCCGCCGCACACGCCGACGACGGTGTCCTTGACAGCTTCATAGAGGGCGTGGGCCATATGGTCGGGCTTGGTGATCTCGCTCACCCAGCGCACGCCGGCACCCTGGAAGATCAGGGCGACTTGCTTCCCTTCCTCCTTCAGCTCGTAGGCGACGAACATCGCATTGAACAGGCGCCCGAGCGCTTCCTCGGAACCGGCTTTGGGATCGGACAGGACGACGATGGCGGTTTTGGACATGGGATTTTTCCTTTTTCAGTGGCGTCCGGCGACATTACCGAACGTTCGGTATTGTACAAACAAAAAAAACATCGTCAAGAAAATTTTTACCGTTCGTTCGGTAACTGGTTAAAATCCAGGTCTGAAAGGAGGCCCGCCATGGCGCGACCCGTGAGCATTGAAGAGCCCGCACTGCTTGGGAAACTGAGCGACGTCTTTCGCGAAGTCGGCTACGAAGGCGCCTCCCTGGCCGCGTTGTCAAAGGCGACGGGCCTCCAGAAGGCCAGCCTTTATCACCGCTTCCCCGGTGGCAAGGAGCAGATGGCGGGCGAGGTGATGACGCGCGCCGAGACCTGGCTGGCCGAGCACATCCTGACGCCGCTCAAGTCAGACGATCCGCCGCAGGCCCGGGTCCGCACCATGATCCGCCATCTCGACGCGTTCTATTGCGGCGGCCGACAGGCCTGCCTGCTCAACATGATGTCGTCGCCCCGCGACGACCGCGGGCCGTTCGCGAACCTGATCAAGAACGCGTTCAAGGCCTGGCTCGAAGCGCTCTCCACCGTCCTCACAGACGCCGGATTCGACCCGGCCACGGCCAGCTACCGCGCCGAACGCGCCGTCGCGCTGGTGCAGGGCAGTCTGGTGATCGCCCGGGGGATGGGGACGACGCGGCCGTTCCGCAATTGCCTCGCCCATCTGGAACAGGAACTGCTGGCGCAGCCGCAGGGCGATGGTGCCGCCGCACCCGTGCGCACCTGAGCGATCATTTTTCCGCCCGGCCGGGCCGCCCCACCCGCCTCAATGCGCCGCCTCCACAAACACGCGCGCACGCTGCAGGGTGAGCACCAGGGTTTCGCCTTCCTTGAAGCCCTGGTCGCGAAATTGCTGGGCCGGGATTTGTGCTTCGATCAGGGATTCGGGCCGGGCCAGGTCGCCGGATTGGCGGTCGTCCACGGCGATCAGTTCGAGCCGGGCAATCGGTCCGACCACAATGGCGCGGCTCAGCTGGGCCACAATGCCGCGCGGGCGGCCCTCGGCGTCCACGCCCTGGCCGGGTGAGTAGCGCTGCACGTCCAGGTCGTGCGGGCGCACGTAGGCAAAGGCCTTGGCGTCCTGCGCGCCCTGGTGTTCGGGGGCGTCGATGCGGATGCCTTCCACATGCACTTCACCCTCGTGGGCGCGGCCATGAAACAGGTTCACGTCGCCCAGAAAGCCATAGACAAACGGGCTGGCGGGGTTTTCCCACACGTCCTGCGGCGTGCCCACCTGTTCGATCCGGCCCTTGTTGATGACGACCACCCGGTCGGCCACTTCGAGGGCTTCTTCCTGGTCGTGGGTGACGAAGATGCTGGTCACGTGCAGTTCGTCGTGCAGGCGACGCAGCCAGCGTCGCAGTTCCTTGCGCACCTTGGCGTCGAGCGCGCCAAAGGGTTCGTCGAGCAGCAGCACCTTGGGCTCCACGGCCAGCGCGCGCGCCAGGGCGATGCGCTGGC
>JBGSNW010000083.1:0-2093 GCA_041739435.1 Burkholderiaceae bacterium | reverse complement strand
CCCTGCGCAGGCAGGCCCGGAGCCGCAGCCCTCAGCCCCTCGGTGGCTGAGCTTGCTTGGGGCGGCCCGGCGCGGCGCTCGGGGTCGGTCGACCCGGGCCGGGCCGTAAAATCGCCCCATGCTTCGTGTCAAACAAGAATTGCTGGCCAGCCTCGCGGCCACGCTCGAGGGGCTGTTGCCCGGTGCCGGCGACAAGGCGGCTTTCGAATCGCCCAAGGTGGCCGCGCATGGCGACTTCGCCTGCACCGCCGCCATGCAGTTGGCCAAACCCCTGAAACAGAACCCGCGCCAGCTGGCGCAGACGCTGGTGGCGGCGCTGCAGCAGAGCGGCCCGTTCACCCGCTGGGTCGAGACCATCGACATCGCGGGGCCGGGCTTCATCAACATCCGCCTCAAGCCGGCGGCCTGGCAGGAGGTGGTGCGCGAGGTGCTGGCGGGCGGCGCGCAATTTGGCCATCAGCCCGGCAACGGGCAACACATGATGGTCGAGTTCGTGTCGGCCAACCCGACCGGCCCGCTGCACGTGGGCCACGGGCGGCAGGCCGCGCTGGGCGACGCCATCTGCAACCTCTACAGCACGCAGGGCTGGCAGGTGCACCGCGAGTTCTATTACAACGACGCGGGGGTGCAGATCGGCACGCTGGCCACGTCCACACAACTGCGGGCGCGCGGCTTCAAACCCGGTGACGCAGAATGGCCCAGCGGTGAAAACGCCGCCGCCTACAACGGCGACTACATCGCCGACATCGCGGCCGATTTTCTGGCGAAAAAAACCGTGCACGCCGACGACCGCGAGTTCACCGCCAGCGGCGACGTGAACGACCTGGACGGCATCCGCCAGTTTGCCGTGGCCTATCTGCGGCATGAACAAGACCTTGACCTGAAGGCGTTCGCCGTCAAGTTCGACCACTACTACCTGGAGTCCAGCCTGTACACCAGCGGCAAGGTGGACGCCACGGTGCAAAAACTGCGTGACGCCGGCAAGACCTACGAGCAGGATGGCGCGTTGTGGCTCAAGACCACCGACTACGGTGACGACAAGGACCGCGTCATGCGCAAGGGTGACGGCAGCTACACCTATTTCGTGCCCGACGTGGCCTACCACGTCACCAAATGGGAGCGCGGCTTCACCAAGGTGGTCAATATCCAGGGCACCGACCACCACGGCACCATCGCGCGGGTGCGCGCGGGCCTGCAGGCGGTGGGCGTGGGCATTCCCGCGGGTTACCCGGACTACGTGCTGCACACCATGGTGCGCGTGATGCGTGGCGGGGTGGAGGTCAAGATCTCCAAGCGCGCCGGCAGCTACGTGACGCTGCGCGACCTGATCGAATGGACCAGCAAGGACGCGGTGCGCTTCTTCCTGCTCAGCCGCAAGCCCGACACCGAATACACCTTCGATGTGGATCTGGCCGTGGCGCAGAACAACGACAACCCCGTGTATTACGTGCAGTACGCCCATGCGCGCATCTGCTCGGTGCTGGCGGCCTGGGGTGGCAACGCGCAGGGGCTGAAAGACGCCGACCTGTCGGCGCTGTCCAGCCCGCAGGCCCAGGCGCTGATGCTGCAACTGGCCCGCTACCCCGAAATGCTGACCGCCGCCGCACTCGACTTCGCCCCGCACGACGTGACCTTCTACCTGCGCGACCTGGCGGCCAGCTACCACAGCTATTACGACGCCGAGCGCATTCTGGTGGACGACGAAGCCGTCAAACGCGCCCGCCTTGCGCTGGTCGCGGCCACCGCGCAGGTATTGCACAATGGGCTGGCGGTTCTGGGCGTGTCAGCGCCCGCGCGGATGTGAGGGTTTCATGAGACAGGCAGGCAAACAGTGGGGCGGCACTTTTCTGGGCTTCATCGTCGGTGTGGTGGTGGGGCTGGGTGCGGCGCTGGCGGTGGCGGTGTATGTGACCAAGGTTCCGGTTCCTTTCATCAACCGGCCCGCTGGAAGTTCGGTCGAGAAGGAAGCGGCCGAAAGCGAAAAAAACCGCAACTGGGATCCGAACGCACCGTTGCATGGTAAAAATCCGGCGCGACCGGTGCCTGCCGCGTCGGCGGCTTCCGCGGCCGTGGGCGGCACGCTGCCGCCCGCC
>JBGSNW010000013.1:0-3346 GCA_041739435.1 Burkholderiaceae bacterium | reverse complement strand
CCAGCACCGGAATGGTGGCCGACAACCACAGCGTGGGCCGCCGCCCCAGCCGGCGCGTGACGGCCGACGCGAACGGCGTCGTCAGGAACACCCCCAGCCAGGCCGTCGCCGCAAACAGCCCCGCCACCGCCGTGGACACCTCGGCCGACTTGAGCCGCAGCAGCAAAAACGGCACAAGCATGAAGTACCCCACCAGCGCGAAGAAGGTGGAAGCAAAAATGGCGAACAAGCCCAGGCGCGGGGCGGTGTGTGGCATGGTGTGTGATGTGGCGCGGTGAACAATTTGCTATTTAGTAAATAGCAAACTATTTTCATTCTACGGGGGCTGGTGGCGTATTTTGTTCATTAAATGGTGGGCAGGCACGGTACATCCGTATCGGGTGCGCCGGACCCCGCCACTCGTTCACCACGAAAGTGCCTGGGGCGTGCCGATTCTCAAACTGTTTGGACTGCTCAACGTTGTTGGCCTGCCTCAACCGTTCAGAATGGCCACGAGCCAAAGGCGCCTGATGACCTCTGCAGACGCGGGTGGCTGGCCCTTGAAGCAGTCCACGGCCTGCACTGCTGCGGACTGGTAGGCCTGGGTCTTGAACTTGAGTTTCATGGCGCTATGACCTTGTTGCCTGCGTTTGTGGAGTCTGCAAGCGCAACAAACCTGTTTGCGGAGCGCAAAACCGCTTTCAGACTCGACAAAACCGCTGTTTCTTCTCGGTATTTACTCTGCAAATCTCTCTTCAAAACAGTTGCAGAAAGACGTAACTTGTTGATTTGCATTGGGAAATTAAGGATTTCTTTCTGCATTCATTCTGCAAGTCGCCAGATAGGATGCCCGCGCGAGCCTGTATTGCAGATACGTCCGTTGCGTCTGAGCTTGGTCAGCAAATTCCCGATCTTGTCGTCCTTCTGCTCTGGCGTCAGGGCGTCACTGAGCTTGTTCAGCAAAAGTTTGTTGATCTCTGCCCGAGTGGCGTGCCCGAAATTTTGCAGGTAGTCGGTCAGCAACTTGGCATAAAACTCGTCGTCTTGCGTCCGCGTTCTGATGTAGTCAGCTTTGCTGATGGTCATCTTGGCCACGGCAGCAGACACATGAATATTCGGCTTGCGCCCCTCAATCAGGCCGCCACGCTTGAGCCGTGCAATCACTTCATCAGGCAGGGGCTGCTTCTTTTGTACCCGGTCCAACGCCAAAACATCCACCAGTGGCAAACTGGTATTGAGCATCAGCATCTGGGTATAGGTCGGGTCCACCACACCGCCATAGATCGTGAGCCGAACCGCAGCGGGGTCTGACAAATCATAGTCGGGCATGGGCAAGTAGCGCCTGGCCTGCGACAAATGCATGTCGTGAATGCCAAAGCCCATTTTGTCGATCATGTTCAGGCCCGACATCGCCTCCACCAAAAAGGCGTTGCGGTAGCGGCGCGGCAGCTTTTCACCCAGGCGGTAATCGTCTGGCTGGCCCTCAAAAAAGCCACCTTCGTTTTCAAAGATCAGCCGGTCCGGTTGCTCGACCACCACGATGCGACCATGGCGGGTGTAGTCTTGGTGGGCAATACAGTTGTGCAAAGCCTCCAGCACCATCTTTTGGTCGTATTTGGAAATCTCGTGTGGCACCAACTGGCCGCTGGGCAGCAAGCGCAGCTGGATGTTGCGAATCTTCTGGTACAGCGCCGTCGTGTTCAGCAAAAACGGGGCACCGAAGTGTTCGTAGGCCCGCTCCGGACCATCGAGTTTCCATGTCATCTGCACCGGGTGCGGCGACAGCCGATGCGCCGACTCTGCCTTGCCCAGCAACAGCAAGGCCGTGCGTGTGATCCGGCCGGCTTGCGTGATGCGTGCACGGTCCAGAAAAGTGGCCAGCGGCCAGGCCATCACCTCGCCAGCGGCGAACCGGTTGGCGTGCTTGAGCGCAAACGCCTCTTTCGCCTTTTGCACCGCGGCCGGTTCCAAGTCATCCAGGGTGGCCTGTGGCACCACCTGGGCAGACCAGTCCTGCGAGGCCGTCTGGGCGCGAATCTCATCTTGCTTGTCCAGGCCCAAAGAGCAGCGGCTTTCGCCAGCGCGGGCGTAGTAATGGCCCTTCCAGGCAATCGGCATGCCGCGTGGCGCGGGAGGCACCTCCATCAGCACCACACGACCAGCCTCGTGGTGCAACACATGAATGTTGCGCAACGTAATGCTGGGCTCGGTGTTTTCGGCAATCTGGTGCTTCAGGCTTTGCAGGCGCTCGGGCTCTGGCCGGTAGTCCGACCCCACCACGCTGCGGGTTTTGTTGTTCACGCCAAACACCAGCCATGCGCGTTCCACAGCGCGCAAATTGGCCTCATTCGACAAGGCCGAAAAGTATTCGCCAATCTTGTCGGTGTCGTAGTCGTTGCCCGCCTGCTTGAACTCCACCACCTCGTTTTCCCAGGTGGCGATCAAGGCGGTCAACAAATTGCTGAGTGCTGCCTGGTCCATGACGTGGCCCTCAAATGCACTTCACTTCGGTGCTGGGCGAGAGCAGCTTGAAGATCTGGTCCACGTTGATCTTCACCGTGCTGTTTATGAAACCTATTGATTTGCAAGACTCCATGGTCCGCTGTATGACGGTGGTGAAGTTCTCCCATCGGGCATAGCCCAGGGGTTTCATCAGGGCACGGGCAAACCAGAATTCGATATCCTCGTCGGGCAAACGCTGGCTGAGTTCGTTAAAACGGGCGGTAAGTCGGGGAACGGTGGGGTCGGTCGTCATGGGCGCAGTCCCTGGAGTTCATTGTTGAGTTGCCGCAAGCGGGCGTTGATCTCCACCTCGCGGTTGAATTATTTCTGGTTGGCCAGCTTCGCCAGCTGTTTGATGCACGCTGATCTGCGGATCAACGGGATGTGTCCACACGAGGGTTTCTTTCAGCAAAGGCATTGCTTGCGAGAGCGCCATGATTGTCACCCCCCCAACAGCGCCCGCGCCACCTCGGCAAACCCGGCGCCGCGCTCGCCCTGGGTGATGTAGCGCGGGCGGTGTGTCAGTTCGGGCAGGAAGCGGCGGATGTTGGCCACGCCCACGCTGTGGGGGAAGTGTTCGAACATCAGCTGGTCGTTGGTGGAGTCGCCCACGTAGACCCAGCGGTCGATTTCGGCGTCGAGGTCGCGGCCCAGCCGTTCGCGCACGATCCAGCGCGCGCCGGCCAGTTTGTGGTGCGCGCCAAACCAGCCGTTGATGTGGATGGAACTCACCGTGGCGTTCATGCCTTCGGCCTGCAGGATGCGCACCGCTTTTGCGATGGCGTCGGGCGGCAGGTGGGTGAATTCGCTGTGGTCGATGGCGATGTCGGTCTCGCGGCCCGCGCTGTCCCGGGCCAGCGTGGCG
>JBGSNW010000542.1:0-2466 GCA_041739435.1 Burkholderiaceae bacterium | reverse complement strand
CTCCCCGGGCCTGAGCGCCTGTGGCGACCACTGCGAAGGCCCCTACCCCGCCACGCTCGAAGGCGCGGTGCGCAGCGGCTGGGGTTCTGCGCGGCTGTAGTTACCGGCCCCGTGCCTGCGCTGCGTCGCCGTGCAAACCCGTGCATGGCGGGGGATTCGAGACTCGTCCACAATGTAAGGAATTCGCCGTCCGGCCCGTCCAAGCAAAGCCGGGATTATTTTTCCAAGACGTCTTCACCCCCTATGCACGACATCGTCCAAGACTATTACGGTCGCCAGCTCCAGAGCACCGCCGACCTCAAAACCAGCGCCTGCTGCGACATCGACCAGATCCCCGCCTGGCTCAAGCCGCTGCTGGCGCGCATCCACCCGGAAGTCCTTTCCCGCTATTACGGCTGTGGCCTGGTGTGCCCGCCGCTGCTGGAGGGCTGCCGTGTGCTCGACCTGGGCTGTGGCTCGGGCCGCGACGTCTACGCCCTGGCCCAACTGGTGGGCCCCACCGGCGAGGTGGTGGGCGTGGACATGACCGACGAGCAACTGGCCGTGGCGCGCGCGCACCAGGCCCATCACGCCGAGGTTTTCGGCTATGACAACGTGAAGTTCCTGCACGGCTACATCGAACGCCTGGCCGACCTGGACCTGGCGCCCGGCTCGTTTGACGTGATCGTCTCCAACTGCGTGGTCAACCTCTCGCCCGACAAGGACGCCGTGCTCGGCGGCGTGCAGCGCCTGCTCAAGGAAGGTGGCGAGTTCTATTTTTCCGACGTCTACGCCGACCGCCGCGTCCCCGACGCCGTGCGAAACGACCCGGTTCTTTATGGCGAATGCCTGGGCGGTGCGCTGTACTGGAACGACTTCGAGCGCCTGGCCCACCGCCACGGTTTTGCCGACCCCCGCCTGGTCACCGACCGCCCGCTGGAAGTGACCGACCCCGAGCTGGCCCGCCGTGTGGGCAACCTGCGTTTTTTCTCGGCCACTTACCGCTTGTTCAAGCTGGCCGCCCTGGAAACCGCCTGCGAGGACTACGGCCAGGCCGTCATCTACCGTGGCAGCATCCCCAACCAGCCCGACCGCCTGGTGCTGGACAAACACCATGACATCGAAACCGGGCGCGTGTTCCCGGTCTGCGGCAACACCTGGCACATGCTGCAAGGCACCCGCATGGCGCCACATTTCGAGTTCATCGGCAACTTCAACACCCATTACGGCATTTTCAAGGGCTGCGGCTCCGACCTCCCCTTCGACACCAACCCGGGCGCCACCAGCACCGGCGCCTGCTGCTGAGCCCGGTGGGCACGGCGCCGGCTGCGCCGTGCGCCTCCCTTCACATCTGCGTTTTTCTGTTTCCACTGTTTTCAGAAAAGGAATCGGCATGCCCTCGCTCGAAGCCCTGCGGCGCTTGACCGGCCGCCTGGCTATCACCTCGGCCGCCCTCGTGCTGGCCCTGTCCGCGCAGGCCGCCGACAACCGGCTCACCCTCACCGGCTCCAGCACCATCGCCCCCTTGGCGGCCGAAATCGCCAAGCGCTTCGAGCAAAAAAACCCTGGCGTGCGCGTGGATGTGCAGACCGGCGGTTCGTCGCGCGGCGTGGCCGACGCACGCAGCGGCCTGGCCGACATCGGCATGGCGTCGCGCAGCCTCAAGGCCGATGAGAAAGACCTGGCCCCACACACCCTGGCCATGGACGGTGTGGGCATCATCCTGCACGGCAGCAACACCCTGCCGACACTGACCGACGACCAGATCAAGGCCATCTACCGAGGCCAGATCAAGAACTGGCAGGAAGTGGGCGGCAAGAACCTGCCCATCACCGTGGTCAACAAGGCCGAAGGCCGCTCCACGCTGGAGCTGTTCCTTCAGTACACCGGCCTGAAGAACAGCGAGATCAGGGCCCAGGTGGTCATCGGCGACAACCAGCAGGGCATCAAGAGCGTGGCCGCCAACCCGGGCGCCATCGGCTACGTGTCGATCGGCACCGCCGAGTACGAACAAAACCACAAGACCCCCATCCGCCTGATTCCATTGCGTGGGGTGGCGGCCACCGTGACCCACGTGCGGGACGGCAAATTTCCCCTGGCCCGACCGCTCAATCTGGTCACCCGGGGCGCACCCACCGGCCTGGCCAAACGCTTCGTTGAATTCGCCACCTCGGACGCCGTGAATGATCTGGTTGAAGCGCAGTTCTTCGTCCCCCTGGCACGCTGACCGCTGGCTGGCGCCGTCATTGGGGCTGGCCGCCGCGGGTGCGGCGCTGATCCTGGGCCTGGTGCTGGCGTTTTTGCTGCGCGAGGCGGCGCCGGTACTGGCCAGTCCGCATGCCACCGGTTTTGTGACCGACCCCGGCTGGTATCCGCTGGAAGGCCAGTTCGGCATGCTGCCCATGGTCGTGGCATCACTGGCCGCGGCCCTGGGTGCGGTGCTGCTGGCCGGCCCGCTGGGCGTGGCCAGCGCGATTTTTCTCCGGT
>JBGSNW010000046.1:0-3734 GCA_041739435.1 Burkholderiaceae bacterium | reverse complement strand
GGGTGGCCGACGCCACGCTGGCCGCGGGCGGCCGCGTGGTGGGCGTGATTCCGAAAGCGCTGGTCGAACGCGAATGGGCCAACGACCGCTGCACCGAGCTGCACGTGGTCGACACCATGCACGAGCGCAAGCGCCTGATGGCCGAGCACGCCGACGCCTTCATCGCCCTGCCCGGTGGCATTGGCACGCTGGAGGAAATGTTCGAGGTCTGGACCTGGCGCCAGTTGGGCTACCACGACAAACCGGTCGGCCTGCTTAACGTGGCCGGCTATTACGACGGCCTGCTGTCGTTCCTCGCCACCAGCGTGCAACAGCAGTTCATGGGCGACTGGCAGATGGGGCTGATCCGCACCGCGACCGATGCACCCGCCCTGCTGCGTGAACTCGTGCAGGCCGCCGGCATGGCACCAGCCACACGGCTCGAAGAAATCTGACGCCAGTGGCCGCCGCGCCGGGCCGCTCCCAAGCCAGGCCAGGCCCCTCGGGGGCAGCGCAGTACACGAAGTGACAAGCGTGGGGGCATCACGCTCAGACCGCTGTTTCGTCCTGTTCGCCGGTGCGGATGCGCACCACACGCTCGACGGCTGTCACAAAGATCTTGCCGTCGCCGATCTTGCCGGTGCGGGCGGCCTTGACGATGGCGTCCACGCAGCGCTCGACGTCATCGGTCTTGACCACCACCTCGACCTTCACCTTGGGCAAAAAATCCACCACGTATTCGGCGCCGCGGTACAGCTCGGTGTGGCCCTTTTGCCGGCCAAAGCCCTTGACCTCGGTGACCGTCAGGCCCGTCACGCCACAATCGGCCAGGGCCTCGCGCACCTCTTCGAGCTTGAACGGCTTGATGACGGCGGTGATCTGTTTCATTCGGGGGGTCTCCTTGGGCGCTCACGCGCGAAATTTGCTGGTAATAGGATAGCGCCAATCCTTGCCGAAGCTGCGATGGGTAACCCGGATGCCCACCGGGGCCTGGCGGCGCTTGTATTCGTTCACCCGGATCAGGCGCGTGACGCGCTCCACGTCGGCGCGCGCAAAACCCGCGGCGATGATGTCTTCGACGCTCTGGTCGTTTTCCATGTAGCGCTCCAGGATAGCGTCCAGCACCTCGTAGGGCGGCAGGCTGTCCTGGTCGGTCTGGTCGGGTCGCAGCTCCGCGCTGGGCGGCCGGGTGATGATGCGTTCGGGGATCGGGCTGGCACCCGTGCCGTAGGGGTCGTTGGCGTTGCGCCAGCGCGCCAGCCTGAACACCGTGGTCTTGGCCAGGTCCTTGATCACCGCAAAGCCGCCGGCCATGTCGCCATACAGCGTGCAGTAGCCCGTGGCCATCTCGCTTTTGTTGCCGGTGGTCAGCACGATGGCGCCCAGCTTGTTGGACAAGGCCATCAGCAGCGTGCCGCGGATGCGTGCCTGGATGTTTTCTTCGGTTGTGTCCTCGGCGCGGCCCTCGAACTGCGGCGCCAGCGAGGCCTTGAAGGCCTCGAATTCGGGCACGATGGAAATCTCGTCATGGCGCACGCCCAACCGGGTGGCCATCTCGCGTGCATCGACCCAGGAAATGTCGGCCGTGTAGGGCGACGGCATCATCACCGTGCGCACGCGCGCCTTGCCCAGCGCGTCCACCGCCACGGCCAGCACCAGCGCCGAATCGATGCCCCCCGACAAGCCCAGCAACGCACCCGGAAAGCCGTTTTTGCCAATGTAGTCGCGCACGCCCAGCACCAGCGCGTCCCACAAGTCGGCCTCGGGTGTGCGTTCGGGCTCCACCGATGCCTTCAAATGAATAGCAGACTGTGACCGTTCCACGCGGACCTGAAACAGATTTTCCTTGAAACTCGGGGCTCGCCCGGCGACGCTGGCGTTCGCGTCCAGCGCAAACGAATGGCCTTCGAACACCACCTCGTCCTGCCCGCCCACCAGGTGCGCGTACACCAGCGGCAGGCCGGTGGCGCGCACGCGTTCGCGCATCATGGCCTCGCGCTCGTAACCCTTGCCCACGTGGAACGGCGACGCGTTGATCACCGCCAGCAGCTCCGCACCGGCCGCATGGGCCAGCCGGGCGGGTTCTTCGAACCACGCGTCCTCGCAGATCAGCAGGCCCACCTTCACGCCGCCCACCTCGAAGACACAGGTGCCTTTGCCCGGCGTGAAGTAGCGGCGTTCGTCAAACACCTGGTAGTTGGGCAGCTCGCGCTTGGCGTAGCGCGCCACCACCTGCCCGTCCTGCAACACGCTGGCGGTGTTGTGCCGCTGCTGCACCGCCACGCTGCGGGTGCGCTGGTCGCCGCCCGTGGGGTGGCCCACCACCACGGCCAGGCCACTTAACCCGGCGAGTTCGCGGGCCACCGTTTTCACGGCATCATCGCAGGCGATGATGAACGCCGGGCGCAAAAACAGATCTTCGGCCGCATAGCCGCAGATCGACAGTTCAGGCGTGAGCAGCAGCCGCGCGCCCTGGGCGTAGGCCGTGCGCGCGGCGTCAATGATTTTTTGCGCGTTGCCCGCCATGTCGCCGACGACAAAATTGAGCTGGGCCACGCAGATTTGGAGCGTCATGAATCAGGCTTGTCCGCAACAGTGAAAAATACCTCGAACGATTATGTCATCCGGGTCCTGTCCACGCCGGCCGAAGTGCCGGCTGGCGACTGGAACACCCTGCTGGCCCAGCAGCCGCTGGCCAACCCCTTCATGCGCCACGAATACCTGGCCGCCCTGCACAACAGCCAGAGCGCCGTGCCCGGCACGGGCTGGACGCCGCGCTTTGTCACGCTGTGGCGCGAAGGTGCGCTGCATGCGGCCTGCGCGCTCTACCTCAAGGATCATTCCTACGGCGAATATGTGTTCGACTGGGCCTGGGCCAACGCGTACGCGCAACACGGTCTGGCGTATTACCCCAAGGCCGTGGTGGCGCCGCCTTTCACGCCGGTGCCGGGAGCGCGGCTGCTGGCCCGCGATGCCACTGCACGCGAGGCGCTGGTGCGGGCCGTGGTGGCCTGGTGCCAGGCCGAAAAACTGTCGTCGCTGCACCTGCTGTTTTGCAGCGATGAGGATGTCGAGGCCTGCACGTCGACCGGCCTGATGCTGCGTCACACGGTGCAGTTCCACTGGAAGAATGTGGCCCCCACGCTCCCCGCTGCGCGTGGGGCCCTCGGTTCCGGCACGGCGCGTTTCGCCACGTTTGACGATTTTCTGGCTTCGCTTTCGCAGGACAAGCGCAAGAAGATCCGGCAGGAGCGGCGCAAGGTGGCCGAGGCAGGGGTGACGTTCCGCTGGACGCGGGGGCGCGACATCGCGCCACAAGACCGGGATTTTTTCTACCGCTGCTACGAGCGCACCTACCTGGAACATGGCAACGCGCCCTACCTCACGCGCGACTTCTTTGAACGCATGGCGCAGACCCAACCCGAGGCCTGGCTGCTGTTCGTGGCCGAACGTGGTGGTCGACCGATTGCTTCTAGTTTGATAGCTATCCATGACCATTTGACGGGGGCTGAAGGCCAATTTTGTTCAAAATCCGAAGAAAAAGTGGCTTACGGCCGCTACTGGGGCGCGCTGGAGCGCGTGGACTGCCTGCACTTTGAGGCCTGCTACTACCAGCCGCTGGCCTGGTGCATCGCCCACGGCTTTGACCGCTTCGAGGGTGGCGCGCAGGGCGAACACAAAATGGCGCGCGCCCTGCTGCCCGTGCGCACCACCAGCGCGCACTGGCTGGCCCATCCGGCGTTCGCCGACGCGGT
>JBGSNW010000495.1:0-1706 GCA_041739435.1 Burkholderiaceae bacterium | reverse complement strand
CACCGCGCCCGAGCGGCGGCCGTCGGTGCGCCAGAGTTGTGTGCCGTTGCCGTCCACGTGCAGGGCATACAGCCGCCCGCGAAACACCGTCAGCGCGTCGGCCCGCTCACCGCCGGGCCAGCCCGGTACGGGCACAAAAGTGTCGTTCTTCCATTGCAGCAGCTTGGGGCCGGTTTCGCCGCTGGCGTCCAGCCCTGCAAACAACTGCGGCCCCAGCATCGCCTGACTGACCAGGCGGCTGTAGGAATTGGGGGCGTTGCGGTGGGTGTAAAGCAGTTGCCAGCTTTGCCCGCCATCGTCCGAACGGTGCAGCGCGGCCTCAAAGCCGCCCGAAGCGGCGTACAGCGTGCTGCCGTCGGCCAGCATGTCGTGCACATGCAGCACCCGTGGCGTGGGCAGGCTGCGCCACTGCCAGTCGCGCCCGTTGGTCACCATGAACTCGCCGTGGCCTGTGGAAAAGCGCGGGTCTTCAAACGGCCAGTACAACAAGCCACCGGCCACGGCGGGACGACCCGTGTCTTGTGAAAACAGATGCCGCTCCAGCCGCAGCGCCCCGGTGCGCGGGCTGTAGCTGTACACATCGGCCGAATTGTGATCGCGGAACTTGACGCTGTTGGTGAACCACACCCGGTCGCCCAGGCCCACCAGCGACGACACCGCCGACCACGGCCCCACACGCGCCAGAGGCACCAGCGGCACCAGCGGCACCAGCGGCACCAGTGGGGCCTGCTGCGTGGGGTGTTCGGCGCCTTGCGCCATGGTGGCTGCAAGCCCTGCGATGGCGAGGAGGCGGGCCAGGTGGCGCGGGTACATGCGAAGACGAAGGATGATCATGGGCAATGGACACAAAACGCGCATCAGGGTTCAGAAAATGGATGCCTCCAAAGGGCGATATCCTGGCCGTTGCCGCGACACCTTGCGGGTGGTGCCGCGACCCGTGTCGAGTTTGACAGGATGAGCCGGTGTGCATGGCGCGGACAAAAACCGGCGCACTGCGAGCGATGTCGGCGTGTGCAATTTATTCATAATAAATAGCAAACTACGACCATAGTACGGGGGCTAAGGCCATATTTTGTTCATAAACTGCAGCCCAGCCCTGTTCCCACCCGTTCCGCAAATGCGCGATGATCCCGCCATGCCGCCCACCGCCACACTGAGTCCCGCCCACGCCGCGCCGGTTGCCCTTCGGGACGACGCGGGCACCATCGCCCTGGTGGGCCTGGCGCACATGGTCAGCCATTTCAGCCAGTTGTTGCTGGCGCCGCTGTTTCCGTGGCTGCGCGAGGCCTTGCAGGCGAGTTACGCGCAGCTGGGTTTTCTGATGACGGTGTTTTTTGTCACCTCCACCGTGGTGCAGGCGGCGGCCGGGTTTGGGGTGGACCGCCTGGGGCCGCGCCCCGTGCTGCTGGCCGGTTTGTCGCTGCTGGGGCTGGCGGCGTTCGGGATGGCGATGAGCACGGGCTACTGGATGATGGCCGGTTTTGCGCTGCTGGCAGGCGTGGGCAATGGCGTGTTCCACCCGGTGGACTACACGCTCATCAACCGCAAGGTCAGCCCGCGGCGGCTGGGCCACGCGTACAGCGTGCATGGCATCACGGGCAGTCTGGGCTGGGCCTTGGCGCCGGCCCTGATGGTGCCGATGGCCATGGCGTTTTCATGGCGCGTGGCACTGGCCAGCGCCGGGTGCGTGGTGTTCGCCGTGCTGG
>JBGSNW010000472.1:0-2076 GCA_041739435.1 Burkholderiaceae bacterium | reverse complement strand
GCCGCGGTGCAACAGGGACAGCAGGCCGTAAAGAAGGGAAAGCGGCCACAGCAGCCAGGCCCGAGCACCGCGACGGTCCCAGCCACCGACCACCCACTGCGCCAGGCGCTGCCGCATGGGGTCAGTGCTGGCCGGCCTGGGCCGACGACTGCGTGGCAAAGGTGATCTGGCTCAGGCCCGAGCGGCGTGCGGCTTCCATGACGGTGATCACCGACTGGTGCGCCGCATTGGCGTCAGCGCTGATGATGATGGTGGACTCCTTGCCCGCCTTGGCCGCTTCCACCAGGGCCGTGGCCACGGCTTCGACCGAACGGCCCGTGACCGGCTTGCGGTTCACCGAATACCGGCCATCGGCGCTGACCGCCACGATCACCTCCTTGGGGTAGTCGCGCTGGGCGTCGGCGTCGGCCACCGGCAGCTTGAGCTGCATTTCGGTGAACTTGCTGTACGTGGTGGTCAGCATCAGGAAGATCAGGACCACCAACAGCACGTCGATGAACGGAATCAGGTTGATCTCGGGCTCGTCCCGGCTGCGCGGACGGAAATTCATGGTCGCGCTCCCTGCGCGGTAGGCGGCATGGGCGCGGTCGGGCGCACGTTGCTCATGAGGGCCTGCGGACCGACAGCAGATGACGGGCGAACTTGTCGGCCGCCAGTTCCAGCGTCAACAGGTAGGCATCGACCCGGGCGCGGAAATAACGCCAGAAGATCAGCGCCGGGATGGCCACGATCAACCCGAAGGCGGTGTTGTACAGCGCCACCGAAATACCGTGCGCCAGCTGCGCCGGATTGCCGCTGCCGACCGCCGAGCCGGCCAGGCCACCGGGCGATTGGGATCCGAAAATTTCGATCATGCCAATGACCGTGCCCAACAGGCCCAGCAGCGGCGCGGCCGAGGCGATGGTGGCCAGCGCCGACAAATAGCGCTCCAGCCGGTGGGCCACGGCGCGGCCGGCGCCTTCCATGGTGGCACGCAGGTCGGCCTCGCTACAGCGCGCATTGGCATTGAGCGCCCGAAACCCGCTGGCCAGCACCTCGCCCAGGGCGGAATTCTGTTCGAGTTGGGTCACCACGTCCGGTCCAGGCACGGCGTTGCGCGAGACCGTGATGGCTTCGTCGAGTAGCTTGGGCGGCGCAATTTTGGCGGACTTGAGGCTGATGAAACGCTCGATGATGAGCGCCAGCGCAATCACGGAGCAGGCAACCAGTGGCCAGATCGGCCAGCCTGCGGCTTGTATGATCGAAAACAATAGAGTCTCCGCTTGAAAGGGCGATTCGGTTTCGGGGGAATGGAGGCGATTATGGCTTACGTGTTGCGTGCGTTCGCCATATTGCGTTGCGACGGACGCAAACCGTCGTCTGCAAGCCCCTTTCGCTCTTGCGGGCATGGGGCAACGACGCACAGAATCTGTGGATAACTTTGTGAAGAACTGCCTCTGCCAACCCCGCAAACCCACGTCCAGCAACGCAAATGACAAAACGATGACATTTTGAGCAGAAAAAAACTGTTTTCCATCAATGGGTTGCAATGAATTTCCGTCATTTGCCAAGAGCCCTTCAATGCCATGTGGGCATGGATCGCCCTGTGTGCAGTTGACACGTTCGCCATGAAGTCGGCCGACAAAACCACCACGACCATGTTGACGCCGGGCCCTGGCCTGCGTGAGCCTGCTGCCGTCCGCATCTGGGATGTTGGCGCCTTGTGTCGCGCCGTGGCCGATGCACTGGAAGCGCGGTTCAACCCCGTCACGGTTCGTGGTGAACTGAGCGGCTTCTCCCGCGCCGGCAGCGGCCACTGTTATTTCTCGATCAAGGACGCCCAGGGCCAGTTGCGCTGCGCGATGTTCCGGCGTGCCGCCAGCCTGCTCGATTTTTCACCACGCGACGGCGAGCTGGTGGAACTGCGCGGCCGACTGGGCGTGTACGAAGCCCGTGGCGACCTGCAACTGATCGTCGAGAGCATGAGCCGGGCCGGGCAGGGGGCGCTGTTCGAACAGTTCCTGCGCCTCAAGGCACGGCTGGAGGCCGAAGGCCTGTTCGACGCTGCGCGCAAGCGGCCGCTGCCGGCCCTGCCAC
>JBGSNW010000438.1:0-2906 GCA_041739435.1 Burkholderiaceae bacterium | reverse complement strand
CCGACATCCAGGCCAGACCGCAACCGGTGCGCGCACCGGGGTGCACCGCCATGAGCAGGGCTTCGGATTTGTCGGAGAGCAGTTCGCTGTCGGTCAAGGTGCCGGGCGTGACCACGCGCACCACCTTGCGCTCGACCGGACCCTTGGCCGTGGCCACGTCGCCAACCTGCTCGCAAATGGCCACCGATTCGCCCAGCTTGACCAGCCGCGCCAGATAGGTCTCGACCGAGTGAAAGGGCACGCCTGCCATCACCACCGGCTCGCCCGCCGACTGCCCGCGCCGCGTGAGCGTGATGTCGAGCAGCCGCGCGGCCTTCTCGGCGTCGGCGTAGAACAGCTCGTAAAAATCCCCCATGCGGTAGAACAGCAGGGTGTCGGGAAAGTCCGCCTTGAGGCCAAGGTACTGGGCCATCATGGGGGTGTGGGCAGAAAAGTCAGATTTATTCATTCATGTCAACAGCTTGGCGCCCAAGGGGCCCATTTGCGGGGTGATGGGCGCCGCCCTGCCTTCGGTGACCTTACCGCCTGAATGGAGGAGAGTCCGGGGTTGCAAGGGTAATCGATCTGCATGGTGGTTGACGTGGATCGAGTTGCAGCGCCAGCGTGGGGCGGTGCAACCCGGCGAACCGCGCCCCGGGGGCGGCTCGCAGCGGTGGGGTTTGACCTTGTTGCAATTTCGCCGCCAGAGGCCACGGCCGAGTTGAGCAAATCGGTCGGGTGGGTCACGTCGTATTGAAAAAAATTGTTTTATCGTAATAAAACTACGATATAAATAAAAAATTCAAGTTTGCCTTCGTTTGACATAAGTGATTGAATCGCAACATGACTACGACTGGAAATAGCAAACTAAAAATGCTCTATACCCGCCTGCCCCCGGGAGCGCCATTGACTTCGAAGGATCTGGCAGCCCTGGGCATCTCGGCGGACCTGGCCGTGCACTACGTGCGCGCCGGCTGGCTCATGCGCCTGACGCGCGGGGTGTTCTGCCGTCCCAATGACAATCTGGCCCTGCATCCCAGCCTCGTGCTGCTGCAGCACCGGCTGGAAGGTCTGCATGTCGGTGGCAAGTCGGCGCTGGACTGGTACGGCATGCGCCAGTATCTGGCGCAGCAGCCGGTGCTGCAGCTCTGCGGCTGGGCGGCGGGCCGCCTTCCCGAGTGGTTCACCGGGCGCTTTCTGGCCGAGTACCACCGCAAGCGGCTCTTCGATGAGCAGCCCGGCTCCTTGCTGCATGTTGACCCGTTCGAAAAGCGCAGCGGGGCGCCGCAGGTCTCGGCACCGGAACGCGCGCTGCTGGAGCTGCTGAGCGACGTTGGTGTGCGCCAGCCGCTGCAGGAAGCCCGGGAACTCGTGCAGAGCGCCTACAGCCTGCGCGCCGACGTTCTGCGCGAATTGCTGCAGCGCTGCACGAGCGTCAAGACCGTGCGGCTGTGCCTGCAACTCGGCCGCGAGGCGTCGCTGCCTTGGGCGGCCAAGCTCGATCCAGCCACGCTGCCGACAGGCAGTGATCGGCCCTGGGTGTCCCGATCGGCCGACGGCCTGCTGGTGCTCAAGCCATGAATCAGACTTATCTCGATACCGCGCGCCTGCTGACGCAGGTGGCACCGCTGGTGTTTGTGGACGACACTTTCGCGCTGAAGGGCGGCACGGCGATCAACCTGTTCGTGCGCGACATGCCGCGTCTGTCGGTGGACCTCGATCTGGTCTTTCCCGACCACAGGCTGCCGCGCGACGAGGCGTTGGCGCGCATCAACGAAGCCACCCGGCAGACGGCCGAGCGCTTGAGGAAGCGAGGCTTCCAGACTCACGCATCAGCAGCGGAAGCGGGCGAGACCAGGCTGTGGGTGCGTCGCGGTCCCGTTCAGGTCAAGATCGAAGTGAACTTCGTGATGCGCGGCACCGTGCGGCCGGTGTGCCAGGCGTCGCTCACGCCGGTCGCCCGCGACGTGCTGATGGCCGACCTGGAGATCCCGGTGGTGTCTTTGGAGGACGTGTACGGCGGCAAGCTGGTTGCGGCGCTGGATCGTCAGCACCCGCGCGACCTGTTCGACGTGATGCAGCTCTTTGCCCACGAGGGCATCACGCCCGGAATCCGGCGCGCCTTCGTCGTCTACCTGGCCAGCAGCAACCGCCCGGTGCACGAGGTGCTGTTCCCGCCGCTACGGGACATCCAGCACGACTACGAGCACAACTTCCAAGGCATGACAGTTGAGCCGGTGCCGTTCGATGCGCTGATCTCCGCGCGAGAACGCATGGTGCGCGAAATCCAGCAGGGCTTGGACGACAGTGAGCGGCGCTTCCTGCTTTCGCTGGTCGCCGGCACGCCCGAGTGGTCGCTGTTGGGAATTTCCCATCTCGAACATCTACCCGGAATCCGCTGGAAGCTGCATAACCTGGCGCAGTTGCAGAAGACCAATGCGAAGAAGTTTGCGGAACAGGCCGATTTGTTGGCCGCCCGATTGAACGGCTAAGTCACTAAAGAGGAAATCGCTCCGCGAGCGCTCTAGCCCATCCTCCCGCCTACACAAGGGGTGTGTGGGCGCTCAGATCGCCACCGTTCCTCATGGTCGTCAGCGCGGCAGGTCTTCTTCGGGGGTGGGGGTGGCTGCCGTGTCGTCGGCCGCGGGGGCTGCCGCGGCAGCGGGCGTGCCGTGCAGCGTCATGGTCTGGCGCACGGCGGCTTTTTCGCCGACGGTGGCGAACTTGCTGTATTTGGACAGGATGGGCACGAGCTGGCCGTAGATGCGCGGGCTGCCGGCCAGGCATTCCTTCTGGTCGAGAAAGTCGGGCTCGCCGGTGAAGTTGCCGATCAGGCCCCCGGCTTCTGTGACGAGCAGCGAGCCGGCGGCCATGTCCCAGGGCTGGAGGCCGTTCTCAAAGAAGGCGTCGGTGAACCCGGCGGCCAC